>NZ_LR877185.1:1792574-2092574 GCF_903995135.1 Pseudoalteromonas sp. 3J6
CTTATCGCAATCAGATGCTGATGGTGATGAGCTCGCATTTGACAGCCACTTTTATGAGCAAGGTGCTGAGTTTACTTCAATCGTTGCATCACTTTACTCTGATTGGAATGACGATTTTTCAACTGAAGTTCGCCTAGGTAAATCAGAGCTTGACGCTCGTGTTGAATCTTTAGACGCGGCAAGTGGCTTTGGTGAGTTCCAAATCAATACTACAGCTGCCACTGTGTACGTTGGTCCTGATGATTCTCGTCAATCAAATGATTTAAACTACGACACGACTACAGCTAAATTTTCAGGTACTTACTACCTTGATCAGCACACTATTACCGCTGGTTTTGAGTATGAAAAGTTAGAAGTATTTAACCAATTCGTACAACACACTGAAGGTGAATGGCGCTTTGCATCTATCGATGATTACGAGCAAGGTATAGCAAGTGCTGTGTATTATAATAATGCAGCTGGCACAAATGACCCAACAGATGCGGCTGCTAGCTTCGCTTATTCACAAAATACATTCTATGTACAAGATGAATACAGTTTTTCAGATATCGATGCATCATTAACATTTGGTCTTCGTTACGATAGTTATTCAAGCGATGATAAACCTACTTTCAACCAAAACTTTACTGATCGTTACGGTTTTAGCAATCAGTCAACGTTTGATGGTATTGATCTAATTCAACCACGTGTAGGCTTTGAGTGGTTTGCAACAGATGAACTAGAAGTGCGTGCAGGGGTTGGCTTGTTCTCAGGCGGTAACCCAAATGTATGGCTATCTAACTCTTACTCAAATGATGGTATTACTAATATCAGTGCTCATCAATTTGGTAGTGTGGATTTATTCGCTCCTGAAAATGTTACAGTTACGGGTGCGGGCCCAGGTTTTGATATTCCGAAATCTCAGTTTGATAAAGTCGCTAACACACCAATCGGTTCAGGTGACGGAACAGTGAATGCTGTTGATCCTAACTTTGAAATCCCATCAGAATGGAAATATTCATTAGGTGCAACATATACAACTGAAAACGATTATGTAATTGCTCTAGATTACCTTTACACTGATAAGCGCGATGCAGCGACATTACGAGATATCGCACTTCGCTCTGCTGGTGAAGTAAGTTTTGACGGTCGTCCTTTGTATGAATCAATTGAAGGTCGTAATGGCGAGCTGTTATTGACTAATGTTAACGGTGATAGCGGTTCATCATCAATTATTTCAGCTGCAGTAAGCAAAGCATTCGATAACGGCATAAGTATGCAGTTCTCTTACGCTTATACCGATGCTGATGATGTAAACCCAATGACTAGTTCTGTAGCCAGCTCAAACTACGGTAACCTAGCAACATCAAACCCGGGTAATCCTGGCGTAGCATCATCTGATTACGAAATCCCACATCGCTTTACATTAAACCTAGGTTATAAGCACGAGTTCTTTGATGGTTATAATACTCGCTTCAACCTATTTGGTGAAGCATACAAAGGTTTACCATATAGCTTTACATTCAACGGAAGTGATAGCAAATTTGGTGACGCAAACTCTAATCGCTCGCGTCAATTATTGTATGTACCACTTGAAAACGACCCTAATGTTGTTTACAACATGAGTGCTGATGAAATCAATGAGTTTAACGACTTTATTGCATCTGAAGGTCTTAAACGTGGTGAAATCACTGGTCGTAACCAACAGAACTCTGATTGGTTCGTTAAATTTAACTTTAAAATTACTCAAGAGTTACCTGGCTTTATGGATGGCCATAAAGGTGAAGCATTCTTCGTAATCGATAACTTAACGAATATGTTAAACGATGACTGGGGTGTATTAAGAAAAGGCTCTTTCGTTGGTAATAGAATGCTTAAAGTTGACGTAAATGATCAAGGTCAATACGTTTACTCAGACTTCAGTGCACGTAGTGCTGAGCAATCTGTACAACGCGATGCCTCTTTATGGGAAATGCGTGTAGGTGTTCGTTACACGTTCTAATTTGATTAATTAAATTAGTGTATTTAAAAGCCCACTTTGTGGGCTTTTTTATGCCTGTAATTTATTTTTTAATTTTTCAAAAATGGCGATTAACTGATGTCGTTCATCATCCGACAAGCAGCTTAATAATGCACGCTCCCACTGCAATGCCTGTGGTGTTATTTTTTCGTACAAAGCTATGCCCTTATCACTTAACATCAAAAATGCAGCGCGCTTATCATGCTTATTTAACTCGCTATAAATAAGCCCTTCATCTATTAGCGCTTTTACCGCTCTTGATACTGTCGACTTATCCATATCCGCTTGAGTACATAACTGCTTTGCTGTGCTTTGACCTAATTGCGCTAAATTAGCAATTATTCGCCACTGAGGAATTGTTAAATCAAACTCTTTTTTATAAATGCTCGAGAAATCATTACTTACCTGAGTTGCTAAGTGTGTTAATTGATAGGGCAAAAATGTCGTTAAATCTATTTTCATGTTAAATCACTTGTTTATTTACATACGACTTTTATCTGTTCACTTTTATTTACAACGGTCATAATCAGTGCATTTGATATTAGTCTCACTTAAGAGTATCTTAGCGTAAATAACAAAAATATAACACTCCCCCATTTTTACAGGAGTCAGTAATGGCGACACAATTAAACTACATGACCGGCTTTGGCAATGAATTTGAAACCGAAGCGCTGTCTGGTGCATTACCGATTGGGCAATTCAGTCCGCAAAAAGTAAAATATGATTTATACGCGGAGCAATTCAGTACCACTGCATTTACCGCTCCGCGCGCTGATAACCGCCGCACTTGGATGTATCGTATTCGCCCATCGGTTGTGCAGGGCGATTATACAGCCATAGACAATGGCTTAATTAGAACCGCTCCCATTACTGAAGTACCGACTCCACCAACCATGCTGCGTTGGGATCCCATTGATATACCAGCAGAACCCACTGACTTTATCGATGGCTTAATCACTATGGCTGCAAATGGCAGCGCCAATGGGCAAGCCGGTATTGGTATTCATGTTTATGTTGCCAATAAATCAATGGACAAGCGCTTTTTTTATAACGCCGATGGCGAAATGTTATTTGTACCGCAACAAGGTGAACTACTACTTAAAACAGAACTTGGGCATTTAACTATTAAAGCAGGCGAAATTGCCGTTATTCCGCGTGGTATTAAATTTCAAGTAATGTTACTAACCGATACTGCGCGTGGCTATATTTGTGAAAACTACGGCCATGCCTATGTCCTTGCTGAGCGCGGCCCTGTGGGCGCCAACGGTTATGCGAATGATCGTGATTTTCAATATCCAGTAGCGGCTTTTGAAGATATTGAAGGTGATTTCGAACTAATTGCTAAATTTAATGGCAATATGTTCCGTTGTGATATTGGTCACTCTCCCCTTGATGTTGTTGCTTGGACAGGCAACAGTGCGCCTTATAAATACGACTTAGCTCGCTTTAATGTCATGAATACCGTTAGCTTTGATCACCCCGACCCTTCAATTTTTACCGTACTCACTTCACCATCGGGTACTGAGGGCGTTGCGAATATCGATTTTGCTATTTTCCCACCGCGTTGGATGGTGGCTGAAAACACCTTCCGCCCGCCTTACTATCACCGTAATATTATGAGTGAGTTTATGGGCTTAATAGAAGGGGTATATGATGCAAAAGAGCATGGCTTTGTGCCAGGTGGCATGAGCTTACATAACTGTATGTCGCCGCATGGTCCTGAAGCAGACGTATTTGAAAAAGCGTCAAACGCCGATTTAGAGCCACAACGCTACGATAATACGTTGGCGTTTATGTTTGAGTCACGTTATGTAATATCGCCGACTAAATACGCATTAGAAGGTAAAGAGCGCCAAGCTAATTACACTGACTGCTGGCGCACAATCAAAAAACACTTTAATGGCAATCAAGGATAATTAGATTATGAAGCTTTATACTTATTTTCGCTCATCTGCAGCGTATCGTGTTCGAATCGCATTAAATCTAAAAAATATTGATCATCAATTGGTACCTGTTAACTTATTAAAATCAGAACAGCAAAGCACAGATTACTTACAAAAAAACCCACAAGGGCTGTTACCGACTTTAGAAACAGAAGACGGCGTATTAGGTCAATCTCTAGCAATTTTAGAGTACCTTGAAGAGCAATACCCTGAAACACCATTACTGCAAGGTAATGCTTGGCAAAAAGCACACATTCGCAATTTAAGTTATGCAATTGCCTGTGATATCCATCCTATTGATAATTTGCGAGTGCTTAAATATTTAAGTAGTGAACTTAATGTTGATGATGAAGCAAAAAATAAGTGGTACCGACACTGGGTTGAAGTTGGTTTTGAAAAAATAGAACAAATGCTCGATAGCAAAAATACATTTTGCGCAGGCGACTCGCCAAGCTTAGCCGATGTATGTTTAGTGCCACAGGTATTTAATGCCATTCGCTTTAAAGTAGATATGGCTGCCTACCCTAAAATAGCAGCCGTTTATCAGCGTTGTAATGAATTGGCCGCCTTTATTGATGCAGCCCCAGAAAATCAACCCGACGCAAACTAACTTTTTAACGCACTGTGTATTACAGTGACGTGCTCAATTAAGTCTAAGCCCAGATCAGTTAAATAACCGCCATCTGGGCTATCAATAACTCCTTTATCAAACAAACGTTGTGCTGCACTCAGTAAAGCGGGTTCAGCATCTGAATGGAGTTTAATGCCCTGCATTTTGCTTTCGCGTGGGAATTTGGCAAGTAGTGTAAATTCGTCAATCATCGTTTGATTAAATAGCATATGTGTTCACCTTTTTATTGTTCTGTGTTTTACTGAAGTTGTCTTACTTACCCTAGCATGTTTTTTTGCTAAGTGTAGTTATTTTAAACACCTTGAGGTTATTCATGCGTTATTATTTTACTTTTATTATTGCTGTTTTATGCTTGTGTTTTTCAGCTTTAAGCTACGCTAACACAACAAGAACGCTTCCTATTGTTGATGCTACCCAGCTTATAAACACTAACACTGAGTGCTGGTATGATAATAAACGCTATAGCGAAGGTGCCATACTGCAAGTTCATTCTGTTACGCTTATTTGTGCTGCTAAATACCCCCAACATAACAACAGTCAGTTAATTTGGCTAAAACTCGATAAACAAGGAAACCTTATTTATCCCAAGAAGCCTTCTACGATTACTGTAAATTAATCAAGATTAACAATCTGAAATTTGCCAGCCATCTCCAAACTATTAAGATGCGGTGGGATACGTTACAATACATGCAGTTTAAAAAAGCAGTGTGACTATGAATAACCAACCAAAAAACCCGCTTCATGGGGTAACTTTAGAGCAAATCCTTGTTGAACTAGAGCAACGTTTAGGCTTCAAAGCAATGGGCGAACAAGTAAATATCAAATGTTTTACAGATTCGCCAAGTATAAAATCAAGCTTAAAATTTTTACGTAAAACGCCTTGGGCAAGAGATAAAGTAGAAGCGCTTTATATCCATACCATTAATAACAAGCCGTTACGTAAGCCTAGAAATAAACCGACTAAGCAGTCAGAATCCTCACAACCTGATACATCAGGTTTTGTATGGCCTTCTATTAAAAAATAAAAGGCTCAAAAATAGCAATGGCGTAATACATACGCCTTTCTAATCAGGTGTTTGCTCTTGGCATATAACATTTAGCGACGCAGGGTTAATGCTCACCACCACTTTATCTGCAGATTTAACCTCGCCATCAATCACGTAATTTAGCGTTTCATCTGCGCTTATTTCTACACGTTTTGCATTGGTATAATGCGAGTTAATAGCAAGATGCGTTTGCGTAATACTGCTAAACATCAGCTCAGCAATACTTAATACCGTGGTTTCATTATCTTTGTTTGGCGTTAACCAATTTACATCCAATAACCCATCGCGGTGATCGGGTTGCCCGCCCCCTTGTGCTAATAACGTAGTAAATGGCGCAGCATTTGCCGCAATAAAACTATTTGTATTAATAGTCTCAGGCTCATTATCATCTAATTTAACTATCAGCTGTTGCGCTTTATTTTCGCCAAATGAGTGTAAAAAACCATTTAAATAAGCCAGTTGACCTGATTTATTTTTAGACTCTCGATCTGCTTTTTCAATCATTGCATGCTCAAAGCCAATACCAATTAATAATAGCATCAGCTCATCATTACAATACGCGGTATCAATAAGGTTAGCTTGACCATCAATGATTAAATCACATGCTTGCTCAACAGGAATAAATTTAGATTTTATCCCCATTAATACATGAGCGAGCGCATTTGCTGTGCCCAGTGGTATTATTCCTAATCGACAAGACGTACCCACCAACACACTAGCAACCTCAGTTACAGTTCCATCACCACCACAAGCAATAATAATATCGGGGTTGCTTTCTATAGCCTGTTTAGCCAATGTAATGCCATTTTGTTCTGGCGTAGTTTTTAAAATGGTTAAATCGTAATACGCAGATAAACGCGCAATAATTAAATGCTCTTTTTCAGACCACAACTTAGTACCTGATACCGGGTTAGCAATTAAGTACGCTTTGTTTTTTATCAGTAGCTCCCCCTTACGGTGGCGCTTAACTAAATGGCGTAATTGGCGTTTATTAAGATTGGCAGTTTCACGTGTTTCTTTTATTTGTGCAAGAATATCATGTACATCCGCGTCTTTATTTTGACTCAATAAATATGCCGCCATAACAAACACCGAGCGTCCACGCCCTAATGCACAATGCACCACAACACGACGGTCTTTTTTAATTTGATGATGTATCCAGTTAATGGCTTGGTTTAACTGTGAGTGTGTAGGCACACTGTGATCAAGAACAGGAATATTTAAATAATCGATATTTTCTTGGGTAGATGTCCATTCAAGGCCATCAAATTCACAGGTAACGTCCAAAATAGCGGTGATGCCATTTTCTTTCAATGTGTCTATATCCGATGGGAATAAACGACATGCTAAAAATAGGTTATCGTTTATTTGCTGAATAGGGGGTACTTTGTCACGCTTACGTGACCACGCATTATAAATTTGCGCACCTAATAAAAAAGGCACAAAGGCCCAGCGAATGTAAAAAGGGATAACGCCATTTTCGCGTTTTCTAAATACTTTCCCTGCGTTAAAAAAATAAGCACCGCTGACTAATAGTAGCGAAAGTGCGGTCCAAAAAAACGCAACTGCAAAGTAAATGGAGTTAACCGTTAATCCCAATACTATAAATACCAATGCTGTTACAAGATAACTTACTGCAGCCCACATGTGCTCTCCTTAAAGTTGTTAGCGCAAAATTAACGCTTTTAATATAGCTCGAAGATTGCAAGTAGCACGCCAAAAAGCAACTATTCTTATTTACTGTGTTTAGCTCTTTAGCGCAAGCTCTCATAAAACCAGCTAAAAATATTAAGTTATTGATAATAGATAACTATATCTTTATTTTTGTTTTCCTGTTTTAGCAACTCAATGCTAGTCTTTATTTATGATATTGGCCATAAACTATTTGTATATAAGGCTAGCCCTTTCTTTTTTACAATAGTAAGGGTCAAATATTCATAGTAACTTAATAACTCAGTGTATTAATTATCAAATGGCATAAGTAATGTTTTCATTGCTGGACGTAGTGCAATAAGCACGGTTTCTTCTGTTAACTCAGGAAACAGCATTTTTCGTAATAAC
Organism: Pseudoalteromonas sp. 3J6; assembly: GCF_903995135.1. GTDB lineage: Bacteria > Pseudomonadota > Gammaproteobacteria > Enterobacterales > Alteromonadaceae > Pseudoalteromonas. The sequence goes on from NZ_LR877185.1 coordinate 1,800,255, forward strand.
AATCCGGCCATCACTGAGAAAATCACATTAATACGGCTTTCTAATTCTTGCTCAGAATGTGATTTTATTAAGCTACTTTCACTCACTAATAGATCCCGCATTCTGTTACGCGCTTGCGTGTCAGCATCACGTAGTAGCAAAGCAACTTTTTTATTTCTACTAGCCTCTGCCATCATATCTAGGTCAATAACGCTGGCTCCGGTGTCCATATGACGCTGTACGCCATGATGTAGACCATCAAGTAACACCGTTAAAATATCACCGGGTTGTTCTTCAAACTCTTGAAATATAGAAAACATTTCTTCCATATCTTTTTCAATAATACGCTCGATTATTGCTTCTTTACTATCAAAATAGTTATAAATATGGCCTGCACTCATACCTGCTGTTCTTGCTATTTCAGCCATACCGGCGCCATGGTAGCCTTTGCGACGAAAACAATCCGCAGCAGCTGTTAATACCTGTTCACGACGCGCTTGTGCTTGCACCGGATCAAGGTGTTTTTTATTTTTAGAATTCATTCGACACTCCATTATCGAGTCACTAGACTCGAAATGTTTAACGTTTATCCCTAAAAAATATAGAGATAAGCGTTAAACAGTATTACTTTACTACGGATAAATCTGCCATAACTAATTAGTTTTATGCATATTAGTTATTTTGAGGAGTAGTTACTTCCCATCCACCGCCAACAGCTTTGTACAAGTTAATTTGACTTGCAAGCAGCGCTTGTTGACCGGTGATCAGTTGTTGCTTTGCGCTATACCATGTTCGCTGAGCGTCGAGCACTTGCAAAAAGCTATCGACCCCTTTATCGTATCGCGCCTGTGATAGGTCATAGGTTATTTTTCGGCTTTGTAGTAGCTGTTCAAGCGCATTTAATTGGGCATTGAAACCTTCTCTATCAGCAAGCACATCAGCAACTTCGCGAAACGCTTGTTGAATTTTTTGCTGATACGTTGCAACAGCAACTTGCTGCTCTGCATTAGCGACATCTAAATTAGCTTGGTTACGTCCCATATTAAAAATAGGTAAATTTACCGACGGTATAAAGCTCCATGTGCCTGACCCTGCATCAAATAAATTACTTAAATCACGTGATGCACTCCCTGCATTGGCTGTTAAACTAATACTTGGGTAAAACGCCGCACGCGCAATACCTATATTGGCATTTGCAGCAAATAATTGGTGCTCAGCCGCTTTTATATCAGGGCGCTGTGTTAGTAAATCAGATGGAAGACCGACAGGAACAGCGGGTAAATCAAGTAATGTGTTCAACTCTTTAGTCGGTAGTAAGTCCTGACTCACCGGTTTACCTACTAATAAATCAAGCGCATTTTTATCACGTTTTAATAAACGCTTATACGTTGCAATATCAACCTTTGCAGTAGCTACGGTACTTTTTAATTGCTCTAGCGTAATTTCAGATGCTGCACCTAAATCAACACTTTTTTGCGTTAAAGATAAAGACGCTTGCTGCGATGACAATGTCTCTTGAGCCAAAGCAAGTAATTGCTGATCGGTCGCATAATTAAGCCACGCATTTGCCAGTTCAGAAATTAACGACACCTGCATGCCATATTCACTAAGCTGCGTAGAGTAAAGCGTTTGAAGTGCTTGCTCTGATTGATTACGCACTTTGCCCCATAAATCTAACTCATAAGCGGTCATACCCACAGTTGCACTGTATTGGGAGCTAATTTGAGGCTGACTGCTGGCTGATATATCAGCAGGTAAACGCTGACGACTTCCCGTCGCGTTTAAATCAAGTGACGGATACAAAGCCGAGTCTTGAATTTGGTATAAACCACGTACTCGCTCTACATTAAGCGCTGCTATTTGCAGATCTTTATTGTGCTCAAGGCTTTGTGATATCAGTGCTTTGAGCTTTTCATCATTAAAAAACTGCTGCCATTTTAATGATGAAACTTGCCCTTTGCCTGCCTCTGATGCATACGCATCAGGGACAGGTAAATTAAGCGCTTCTTGCTGAGGAGCTAACTGACATCCAGATAAAATGGCTAAAGTTAAAGCATTAAAACTGATTGCTCTTACACTCATTATGCTTCCTCCTGCGAGGTAGTTTTAGCTTTTCCTGAAAATAGTCTACGCACTAAAACAAAAAATAAGGGTACAAAAATCACCACCAATGATGAAGCCGCTAGTGTTCCACCAATGATTGAGATACCTAAGGCGTTTTGTGCACCAGAGCCTGCACTGGAGGCTATTGCAAGCGGTAGTACACCACAGATGAATGCCATTGAGGTCATTAAAATAGGGCGTAAACGAAGTCGTACGGCTGCAATGGCTGAATCAACTAAGCTCAGGCCTTCATCCATTTTATGATTAGCAAATTCAACAATTAATATCGCATTTTTAGAGGCAAGCCCTATGGTGGTTAATAAACCAACTTGTAGGTAAATATCATTTGATAAATTACCTAAAAAAGCAGCCATAACAGCCCCCAATATACCCAGAGGTACAATCATCATTACTGCAAATGGGATAGACCAACTTTCATAGAGTGCTGCTAAACACAAAAATACAAATAATAGTGAAAGGCCATAAAGAAGCGGCGCTTGACCACCACTTGAACGTTCTTGGTATGAAATAGCAGTCCATTCAGAGGCAATACCATTAGGTAATTGCTTTACTAAGCGCTCCATTTCATCCATAGCTTCACCTGTACTGTAACCTGGCGCAGCACTACCTTGAATTTCCATAGCTGAAAAACCATTATAGCGCTCTAAACGAGGTGAGCCATAAGACCAATACGAACTAGCAAACGCTGAGAATGGCACCATGTCTCCGTTTTTATTTCGTACATACCACTTATTTAGATCCTCAGGTACCATGCGAGCATCAGCCTTACTTTGCAAATATACCTTTTTAACGCGGCCACGGTCGATAAAATCGTTCACATAACTACTACCCCAAGCAGTCGAAAGTGTACTGTTAATATCACCTTGTGATAAACCAAGCGCTTCAGCTTTTGCAAGGTCAATATCCAGTTGTAATTCAGGCATATCTTCTTGGCCATTAGGACGAACACCTGCCAGGATTGGGCTTTGACTTGCCATACCCAATAACTGATTACGCGCTTTTAATAATTCATCGTGTCCTAAACCAACTCGGTCTTGTAAAAACATATTAAAACCATTCGCAGTGCCAAGTTCAATAATAGCCGGAGGTGGGAATGCAAACACAAACGCCTCTTTTATCGTTGAAAAATAGCCCATGCCTTTTCCTGCAACCGCTCCCACTGATAAGTCGTCACGTTGGCGCTCATCCCAGTGCTTTAAGCTCACAAAACCAATGGCTGAGTTTTGTCCTGAGCCTGCAAAACTAAAACCGGTAACCGTGAAAATTGAGGCAACAGCTTCAGATTGTTCTTCTAAATAATGGTTTTCTACTTTTTTAACCACTTCAAGCGTTTGCTCTGTTGTAGAACCTGCTGGCAGCATCACTTGGCTAAACAGAATACCTTGGTCTTCGTCCGGTAAAAACGCAGTGGGTAAGCTTGAAAAAATAGTGACCATACCACCGACAATCAAAACATAACTAAGCAAATAACGTTTAGAGTGCTTGATCATTCGCCCAACAAAGCTTTGTGCACCTCTATTAGTTTTATCAAAACCACGGTTGAAGCCTGAGAAAAAACGGCCAATAAAGGTACCATCAGTATGCACATGACTCGGTTTTAATAACGTAGCACACAATGCAGGTGTTAAAATAAGCGCCACTAATACCGACAATCCCATTGCTGTTACCAGCGTTATAGAAAACTGACGATAAATAACCCCTGTAGAGCCACTAAAAAATGCCATAGGAATAAATACCGCCGACAGCACCATGGCAATACCCACGAGCGCGCCCTTAATTTCATCCATAGACTTTCGCGTTGCTTCGACCGCAGAGAGCTTTTCTTCTGTCATTAAACGTTCTACGTTTTCAACTACCACTATCGCGTCATCGACCAACAGACCAATGGCCAGTACCATGGCAAACATAGTGAGCGTATTAATTGAATACCCAAAGGTAAATAGAACGCCAAATGTACCTAGCAGTACTACAGGCACGGCAATTGTTGGGATAATAGTTGCTCTAAAGTTTTGTAAAAATAAGTACATCACAACAAATACCAAAACAACGGCTTCTATTAATGTATGAACTACTTTTTCAATTGAAAGTGCAACAAAGGGAGTAGTGTCATAAGGCACAACCGCTTCAAGCCCTTGTGGGAAAAAAGGCTTAAGCTCTTCAAGTGCATCCTTTACTCCTTGCGCGGTATCAAGTGCATTAGCGCCACTGGCTAACTTTACACCGAGTCCCGATGCTGGTTTACCATTAAAACGAGCAACCACACCGTAGCTTTCACCGCCAAGTTCAACTTCGGCAACATCTTGTAAGCGAACAACCGACCCATCGCTGTTAGTTTTTACTAAAATATCTCTGAACTGCTCTGGTTTTTGTAATCGACTTTGCGCAGTGACAGTCGCATTAAGCTGCTGCCCAGCAAGTGACGGCATACCACCTAGCTGACCTGCTGACACCTGTGCATTTTGTGCTTTAATTGCTGCTGATACATCGCTGGGGGTTAGCTTATAGTTTTGTAATTTAGCCGGATCGAGCCAAATACGCATTGCATATTGAGAGCCAAACAGCTCCACTTCACCTACACCGTCTACACGCGACACAATGTCTTGCACGTTCGACGATACATAGTCTCCAATATCAATATTAGTCATACTGCCATCTTGCGACACAAAACCAACAACCAGTAAAAAGCTTGATGATGATTTAGCCACTACCACACCTTGGCGCTGTACTTCTTCCGGCAATAATGGCGTAGCGGTCGCTAATTTATTTTGTACTTGAACTTGGGCAATGTCTGGATCGGTCTCGGCATCAAATGTTAATGTCAGCGTTGCTGAACCGCTGGACTGTGAGGTTGATGACATGTATAACAAGCCATCTAAGCCTTTCATTTTTTGCTCAATAACCTGAGTTACCGAGTCTTCTAATGTACGTGCAGATGCACCTGGGTAGTTAGCCGTAATGGTAATCGCTGGCGGCGCAATAGATGGATACTGAGCAACAGGTAGGCTTTTAACGGCAATAATACCCGCAAGCATAACCACAATCGCCAATACCCAAGCAAAAATAGGCCTATCGATAAAAAATCGTGACATAAAACTCTCCGTTATTGGCTGTTATTTGCAGAAGGCTTCACAGCAGTTGCCGTAACAGGTGCACCTGGGCGAATCTTTTGTAGCCCTTCCACAATCAATTGGTCGCCATCGGCTAAGCCTTCGCTCACCAACCAATTAGCGCCTAAAGTTCGCTCTACTTTTAATACACGGCTTTCAACGGTATTGTTTTTGCTAACAACCATAGCTGTAGGTTCACCTTTGGTATTACGGCTCACACCACGTTGTGGGGCTAATATTGCGTCTGACTTAACACCTTCAACCACCTCAGCACGCACATACATACCTGGTAGTAATAGCTTTTCAGGGTTTGGAAACTTAGCACGTAAAGTCACTGACCCAGTACTTGGATCAACGGTCACTTCTGAGAACTGTAATGTACCTTTATGAGGATATACTGAGCCATCTTCCATTATTAGTTCTACATCGGTTTGTGTTGTAGAGTCGACACCTAAAGCACCTGATGCTAGCGCTCTTTTGAGTTTAGTTAGCTCATTACTTGATTGGGTTAAATCAACATAAATGGGGTCAAGTTGCGTAACCGTTGCCAGTGCGCTTGTTTGGCCTGCGCTAACTAATGCGCCTACCGTCACGCTTGATTTACTAATCTGGCCGCTAATTGGCGAAGAAACATGGCTATAATCAAGGTTAATTTGCGCACTTTTTAACTGCGCTTGTGCCGTTAATAATTCTGCAGAGGCTTGCTTAGAAGCAGCATCAGCTTCGTCAAAATCTTGCTGGCTTACGGCTTTAATTGCTAATAATTCTTTATAACGAGACGCTTTAGATTTACTGCTAGCAATACTCGCTTCTGCGCGAGCAACCGCCGCTTTACTGGCGGCTAATTCTGCTTCAAAAATATCAGGGTTGATTTGGTAAAGCGCTTGATCTTTTTCAACCTGAGTGCCTTCTTCAAATAAGCGTGATTGCACAATTCCACTTACCTGAGGACGAATTTCAGCAATTTGAAACGCACTTACACGCCCTGGTAATTCTTTTTTAAGTGTTATTGCTTGGCTTTTTAATGTGACAACTCCAACAGGAGTCGCTGCAGGGGCAGAAGCACTGGATTGCTCAGCTACCTGATCGCAGCCACTTAAAGCAACAGAACCAACGAGGGCTGAAAATACAAAAAAAGCGATGCGGGAGCGCTGCATGTTAAATACCTTTTAGTTTAGAATGAACGATCATTCTAAACTATAGTACAACAATTAAAAATAGCCACTGAGCAACATTTACATATTTTTACAATTGACTATAGTTGTCACCAAATAAACTCAAACAATAGTTTTGCTATATCAGTAACACCCATAAAAAAGGCAGCCAATGCATTGGCTGCCGTTAATCAATAATTTAATTTTAGCGGCTCTTATTCGCTATCAGGATTCACTCTAGAGACAAGTAATTGCTCTATACGAATACCTTCTACATCCACTACTTCAAATTTAAAGCCAGAAAATAAAACAAATTCTGCACGTTTGGGAATATGCTTCATGGTATAAATTAAATACCCGGCAACCGTTTCATAATGGTTTTGCTCAGGGAATTCATCAATTTCTAATACCTTAGCTAATTCAACAATAGGTGTTAAACCATCGACCAACCAAGAATTAGCGTCGCGTTCAATGATTAACTCCTCACTTTGATGCGTGATTAAATCACCCATAAAGCCTTTCATTAAATCTTTAACTGTCACTATCCCAACCACTAGCGCATATTCATTGACCACCACAGCAAAAGGATGAACGGCAGTTTTAAACGCATTTAGCGACTCAGATAAGCTCAGTGTTTCTGGTAAGTAAAAAATATCTTTATCAAGCATATCCGCATTAATATTTGCCGCCTCACCTTTAAGCACTTGGCGTAAAATATCTTTTGACTCAACCGAGCCAATTAATTTATCAAGGTTGCCTTTACACACTAAAAAGTGATTATGTGGATGCTCTATAATTTTATTGGCTATATCTTCACTCGACTCATCAATATCAAAGTAAACTATTTGCTCTCGTGGCGACATCACGCTTGATAAAAAGCGCGCTTCTAAATCAAATACATTACCAATTAAGTCATATTCCTGCTGTTGAAGGCTGCCATATTCGGCACCCGCATCCATCATGGCAACAATATCTTCAGTAGTCACTATATCCTCACGCTCACTCGGTACTTTGAATACTCGTAATACTATATTGGTTAAGCCGTTAAAAAATAATACCAGCGGTGTGAGCGCGAAAGTGACCCAACGCATAATTGTAACTACACGCACAGCAACAGCCTCAGGTAAAATCATTGCTAAACGCTTTGGAAGCAAATCAGCAAATAATATGAATAATGAGGTAATAATTAAAAACGACAGTAAAAAGCTAATTTGGCCAAGCAGCGGCCCCTGATAAAATAACTGCAGTATTTCTTGCACGTAAGGCGATAATGCCTGCTCACCAACAATCCCACCTAATATGGCAATCGCATTAAGCGTAATTTGGATCATGGCAAAAAAAGCCCCTGGCTGCTCTTGCAGTTTTAAAACCGCCAGAGCTTGCACATTTCCTTCGTCGGCCATAACCCTTAATTTTATTTTGCGTGAAGCGGCAATCGAAATTTCTGACATCGCAAATAACGCACTCATCAAGATTAATAATGCAATCCCGATTAAATCACCCATTTATAACTCCAAAATAATCGCTTTTATTAGCAAAAGCAGCTGGATTATAGCCGCTTTTATAAACAGGGCAATTGATATTTAAAGTTGTGACTCATACAAGGCAAAGGCAGTGCTAAGTTGCTGCTGTAATTCATTCGGTAGGTTTTTGTTACACGCAAAATATAAGGGGGCTTGGTTGGCGTTAATAGGCATTAATGATTCGAGTTGAAGTTCACTTAATAAGTCAGATTGTTCGTGGCTTATTCTCTGCGCAGGTATAACAACCAAATCAATGCTTGAACTTCGTGCTTGAATTATTTTAAAAATATTATCAAAACTATTAAACAGCATTAAGTTTTCGTTTTCTTTAAATCCTTGGGAGAGTAAATAATGATGGCTATAGTTATCTTTTAAAACCGCAATTCTGTATTGCTTGGCCTGCTCTAGACTTGTTAAAACAATGCCTTTACTTTTAAAAGAATAAAAGTTTGTGTCGAATTGGGCAAGTTTAGCAAACCAAACAAAGCGACTCTCACGCTCAGGTGAGCGTGAAATTGAGAAAATACAGGTTCCGGGATCCCTCAATGCAATATTATAAGTCATACTCCAATCGTGAACTGAAATTGAATAATCAATCCCCGCACTATCAAGCACTAATCGTACTATATCGGCAGCATCACCAACTAAATTGTTGTTAGCATCGAGATACTGCGCAGGTGCAAAATTCTCTGTTACAACAGTGAGTTTAGCCGCACAGTGTTGGCTTACAATGAGTAATAATACAAAACACCATTTAATCACAATAACCCGCTCTATTAGATTTAGGACGTCACTTTTTTAATAAAAGCCAATTAAATATAGCGGGTTATTTGCAAATAGCCAATTTTTAGCTTTTGAAATTAGCGATTCATTGCATTAATTAAAAACGCCGAAATTTTAGCGCCTTCTCTAAGAGTTGTCTCAGAGCTTGATTGGCCCACTAAAGAGCTGTCAGTAAACGGAGCTATTTCCATCATATCAGCCCCCGTTATAGGGAACTCATCTGCAATCGCTGACAAAATATCAAGCGCGTGCTGTGGCGTTAACCCATTTTCTTCAGGCGTGCCTGTTGCTGATGCAAATTCTGCATCGAGGGCATCAATATCAAAGCTCACATACACTTCATCAACCTTGTCTGCTTTTAACTGCGCAATCGCATCTGCAGCAACCGCAGCTGCACCACGCTCTATAATTTCAGCAGCCCAGTGTTGTTTAACGCCAAAAGTACTTTCCCAATGTGATTTAGGTTTGCCACTTGAGCGAATACCAAATTGGATTAAATGATGCGGCGCTGGTAAGAATTCTAAAATATGTGTACACCAAGAGCCAAAACATAAGTCGATACCTAAACGCTCTACGAGTAAGTCGGTGTGAGCATCGAAATGAATAATTGCCGTACGTTTGCCTTGCTCACGTTTAGCTTTTAAGTACGCTTTTGTTAACGGGTAGCTAATTGAGTGGTCGCCACCAATACCAAAAATACCTTTGTCTTGGAATGTCGCATAAAAGCTGTCACACACATCTTCAGTAATTGACAATGGGCTCACATAATGATCATTATTGTCATTACCGTACAGCGCTTTTTGGCAGTTGGTAATAGTGGCCTCATTTAAATACTTATCATGTAATAAATGCGGTATTACGCGTACATCACCTAAATCAAACGAACGACATTGTGTTTGTTGATCTATCAGTGCTGAGCGTAAAAATAAAGGCCCCCAATTAGCGCCACGTAAAATTCCACCACCGCAATCAGAGCTAATGCCTAACATTACTGCTTTGTGTGGTGAATTAGGCAGCTCGTTAAGTGAGTCACGCCATAAAACATCGACATTTTCAGTTTGTCCATATAATTTATTTCTTAGCGCTGCTTTGCGTTCTTTAGCCGTATTGACCGTAAAAACACCGTCGCCAGGCGCACATAGACAGTGCTCAACTTTATTTTTAAATGCTTGAAATTGTGTGCTCATTGTAAACCCTTTTTCAATCTGAATATCTTGTCTATTATTGAGTAGTTATGCAAAACATCACACGCTGAATTAATTCCAGATTATTCGCATAGTGTGCTAAAAATTACAGTGAACTTTATTTTGCTCGCTTAGGTTAGTGGTAAATAAAAACCAAGCTTTCTTACTAACCCAATGAATATAAACAATTTAAAATACAGCTATCGGCTCTTTAGCCTAGCTATTGGTTTGCTATGAGGTATGAATATAGTGTCTGAGCAAACAAGTCAACGGGCTCATTTTGTTCGTAATTTTAGTCATTGATTGAATATTCAGAGTTGGTGAATAAATCAAATTAAGTCGATACGGACATCCGTCCTGTACTTAATTTTCATTTCTCGTAATCATGGTAAATTGACAACAATTTTTATTAAAAAGGCTTAGTTATGGAAAAGGTATTTCACTTAGGACTGTGTATTGATGACTTAAAAGGTGCAAAACTAGCTATAGTTCCAGGCGATCCAGATCGTGCAGCACGTATTTCACAGTTCTTAGATAATCCTACCTGCCTTGCTCAAACGCGTGAGTTTCACATTTATTTAGGCCAATTAAACGGTCACTCTGTAGTAATATGTTCGACTGGTATCGGCGGCCCTTCAACGTCAATTGCCGTTGAAGAACTGGCACAACTTGGCGTACGAAGCTTTCTTCGTATTGGCACAACAGGTGCTATTCAACCGCACATTAATGAAGGCGATATTCTAATTAGCCAAGCTTCGGTTCGCTTAGATGGTGCGAGTCAGCATTTTGCCCCGCTATGCTACCCTGCCGTATCTGATTTTTTTGCCACTCAAGCCATGGTAAAAGCCTGTGAAAACCTTAATATCGATTTCCATATTGGTATAACTGCTTCGAGCGACACCTTCTACCCAGGTCAAGAGCGCTACGATACACACTCTGGCTACGTACCTAAGTCACTACAAGGTAGCTGTGAAGAATGGCAAAAATTGGGCGTAATGAACTACGAAATGGAATCGGCCACTTTATTTACCATGTGTGCCGCGCTTGGTTTACAAGCTGCTTGTGTTGCTGGTGTATTAGTAAATAGAACACGTCAAGAAATACCTAACGTGGACCACGGCGAGATTGAGAAAAAATCTGTTGCCGTGGTACTTGAAGCTGCTAAAGTATTACTTGGTTAATGTTGCGCTAATAACCTCAAGTGTTGGCAAGCCAGTAAAGCTTGCTAACACGGCTTTTGCTACCCCTGATTGGTTTTCGTGACCAGTAGTTTCTAACAAAGTAATTGATTTTACTGTTTGTTTATCAAAGCTTAATCCTGCTAAAAATAGCTGACTCACTGCGCTTTGCAGTGGCGATAAACTTGGGCTATACGCTGCATTTTCAGCATAACTGCCATAAAAGTCACCATTTTCAAAGGTGCTTATTTTTACCGCACTGTAATTTTGACTGTATGGAACATAAGCCGCTAAAGCAAAACTCAGCAGCTTGTTATCAAGCTTTGTCTCTTCAAAGCGCTTAGTTTGCTCTACTGGGTTAAATAAGCTGTGCTCATTGCCTAAATCTGTTGGCCCAAATGAATGCGGTAACAGCTCTGCTAATTTAAAATTTTGTGCTGGCAGTAAAATATCAAGCTCTCTGGCATCCGCCAGTTCATTCATAAACTGACGGCAATACCCACATGGTGCATCACTAATGGCTATTTTTAGCACTTTCTTAGCGCCATTTAACCACGCATTATTAATTGCTGATTGCTCACCATGCACCACTAAACTAAGTGCTTGATGATCAAACTCAGCATTGGCACCAAAGTAAAAAGTAGTATGTCCTTGTGAGTCGAGCCCTTTTACAATTGCGCCGACATGAAACTTGGAAATAGGTGCAACCGAAAACTCAGAAGCCAACGGCACTAGACCTTGCAATAATGTATCTTCGCTGACATTAAGTTCGGTGCAAAGCGCTTTAATATCGCTTGAATGTAAAATACCGCGTTGAGTTTTTAATTGACTACGTAGTGCTTGCGTTTGCGCTACGTTTAATGAGATGTGTGAATTGCTAAGTGCTGTATTATGTTGCACTTTAAAAGTTGCTGAAGCCATAATAGTTTTTATTTGTTCAATGGCTAAGTAGTGTAAAAGGTTGGCAAACTAAATACCAGCCTATTCAACGTAAAAAAAGGGAACACGTCGCGTGTTCCCTTTTTTGTTTTACTAAAATAAAAATTAACCTGTATTTCGCATACCCGCTGCAATCCCCGTCATGGTGATCATTAAGGCATTATCTATATCGCTTTCATTACCTTTATCATCGCCACGAGAGCGACGTAATAGCTCAACTTGTAACACGTTAAGAGGATCTGTGTATGGATTTCTAAGCCCAATAGACTCTTTGATCCAAGGTTGATCGGCTAATAGACTTTTTTGCGGGCTCAATGATTGCACTAAGGTTATCGCCTCAGCTAATTCCTCACGTAAGGCAACACCTAAAGGTTTATACATGTCTTCCACCAGCGCATTATCGTAGTGCTCACTTAACCAGCTATCCGCTTTACTAAATACCATTTCTAGCATTTCTAAACGAGCTCGAAAGAAAGGCCATTGCAAACTCATTTCGCTTAGGGTTTCAATTCCATATTTTTCAAGCGCTGCTTTAAGTCCGCTTAATGCGCCTAACCATGCAGGTAACATTAAACGATTTTGACTCCACGCAAATATCCACGGAATAGCGCGTAAGCTCTCTACCCCACCATTAGGATTACGTTTAGCTGGCCTTGAACCTAATGGCAATTTAGATAGCTCCAATTCTGGTGTTGCCATTCTGAAGTAAGGTACAAAGTTTTCATCGTGGCGTACAACATTGCGGTAGTGCTCACACGATACATCACTAATTAATGCCATAACTTCGCGCCATTCATCTTTGGGCTCTGGCGGTGGTAATAAGTTACTTTGCAGCACCGCACCCGCGTATATATTTAAGCTTTGCAATGCCACATTGGGTAAGCCAAATTTAAAGCGGATCATTTCGCCTTGCTCTGTCACCCTAAGGCCCCCTTTGAGTGAACCCGGTGGCTGCGAATGCAAGGCTTGTGCAGCAGGTGCACCGCCTCGACCAACCGTGCCTCCACGACCATGAAATAAAACCAGCTCAATACCGCGTTCATCCGCCAGTTGCACTAACTTGTCCATTGCCTCATATTGTGCCCAGCCAGCAGCCATCATACCCGCATCTTTGGCTGAGTCTGAATAACCAATCATCACATTTTGAGTATTTTTAATATGACCTCGGTACCACTCATTATTAAGCAATGTAGTAATAACATTATGGCCATCGTTTAAATCATCCAAGGTCTCGAATAATGGCGCCACGGGAAGTTCAAAACCGCAGCCTGACTCTTTAAGTAATAACTGCACCGCTAAAATATCAGAAGCTGTTCGGGCCATAGAAATAATATATAAACCAAAGGTTTTTGCATCTTGCTGCGCAATAACATCAAAGGTGTCGAGCACCTCTTGCACTTCAGGGCTAGGTTGCCAATGCTTAGGAATAAGCGGACGACGAGAGTTAAGCTCAGCAAGTAAAAAAGCCTGCTTATCTTGCTCTTGCCATTGGTTGTAGTCGCCAATACCTAAGTAACGAGTTAGCTCAGAAAATACATCACTGTGTCTCGACGAATCTTGGCGCACGTCTAGTTTTGCCAAACGCAGTCCAAAGCTATTTACTCGGTGGATCATATCCAGTAGTAAGCCATTGGCCACTACTTGCATGTTGCACTTTAATAAAGAGCGATAACATGCCTCAATAGGGTGCTTAATTTGATTAATATCGGTGATTAAATCTTGAGATTCAGTGCGCTTATTTTTAATTTTAGCGCTTAAATGCATCACCGTTTCTGCAACTTGGTTTTTAACATCTTTCAAAACAGCACGGTACGGTTCAAACTCTTGCCCAGCCAATTTAATGAGCTCATCGCTGGCATCCGACATAGAAAGTTCAGCACAGAGCGTTTCTAAATCACGCTGGTATAAATCCAGTGCCATCCAACGGCCATGGTCGAGCACTTGCTTGGTTACTTCGGCGGTTACAAACGGGTTACCATCACGATCTCCCCCCATCCAAGAAGTAAATTCTATCGGGCTGTAATCTGCTGGCAACTCTAAGCTTAAATGCTGTTTTACATGCTGGCTAAACTCACGTAGAAAACGTGGCACAGCTTCCCATAAACTGTTTTCAATGACTGCGTAGCCCCATTTAGCCTCATCTACAGGGCTTGGGCGTGAACGACGAATATCGTCCGTATGCCATGCTTGGCTAATTAACTGCGCAATACGGTTTAATATTGCTTCGCGTTCTTGCGCAAGATTGTCGGTACGCTCAAGCGATGCTAAACAATCGCTAAGTTCAACATGTTTATTAATAATAGTACGACGAGTCACCTCGGTTGGGTGTGCTGTTAGTACTAAGTTTATGTGGAGTTTTGAGAGGGTATCAGCTAAATGATTATGATTAAGCTGACCTTGTTCGGCCTTTGCTGCTAACGTTTTTAATGTTTGAGTGAGAGGGTTTAGTTGGCAAAAACCAACATCATTAAAACGTGATACAGTGTGAAACTGCTCTGCAACATTCGCTAAGTTTAAAAAATGATTAAATGAACGGGCAACCGGTAAAAGCTCTTCATCACTAAGCGCATGTAGTACATCTATAAGCGCTTTACGATCAGCTTCATTACCACTGCGAGATGATTTTGATAAAGCCCGAATCTCTTCTACTTTATCTAAAATATCTTGTCCTTGAGCATCTTTAATAGTTTGTCCTAATAATTGCCCAAGTAAATTTACATTACCTCGCAAGGCGGCATATTGTTCACTCATTTTTAGCTCTCCTTTGTTTCTTTGAGACCTATTAATATCATTATGTTTACTTATTTAATAGATCCATTTGCACCTGCATGTCGTAAAAAAGCATATGTAAAATAAACACAAAGCGATGACATGATCATTTTTTACGATGGTAATTGCCCCCTTTGCAATGCAGAGATGCAGCATTTAAAACGTGCCGATGTTGATCATAAAGTTACACTTGAAGATTTAAATGCTGATAACTTTAATGCGCGTTTTCCCGCAATCAATAAGCAATACGCCATGAATATACTGCATGCCCAAACTGATAATGGGCAGATGATTTACGGCTTAGATGTGACTTATCAAGCTTGGCGTACTGTTGGCAAATATCCTTGGCTTAAAATTATTCGTTTGCCCGTCATTCGTTTTTTTGCCGATCATGCTTATACTTTCTTTGCAAAATACCGTCATCAAATTAGTCGTTTTTTAATGCCTAATGCACAGTGCAACTCAGGTCAATGTAATATCAAAACCAAAGGTGAAAAATGAAAACAGTGATTTTATTTGGTGCCAGTAGCGCCATTGCCCAATCTTACGTTAATCACTTAAACCAACAAGCAACACAATTTAATATTATTTGTGTCAGCTCATCGAACATTAATCACAGCGATATAAACGTAACCTATTTTCAGAGCGACTATTCAGCGCAAAGCCTAAACGAGCTAACCGAGTCGTTAAAATCCCAGCAAGTAGATATAGCTCAAGTGATTATATTTAATGGTCAATTACACAACGACCAGCACATGCCAGAAAAAAAGCTTGAAGAAATCAACAGTGATTATTTTATGCAGCTTATGCACTCTAATACGCTTGTACCCCTGCTATGTTTACAAAGTATAGTGCCGCTGCTTAACCACAAAACTCACTGCACAATTACCGCTCTGAGCGCTCGTGTAGGTAGTATTAACGACAATAAATTAGGTGGTTGGTATACCTATCGCGCATCAAAATCAGCACTTAATATGTTATTTAAAACAGCCGCCATTGAGCTTGCTCGTCGCGCTAAAAATACTAAACTGATTTTATTTCACCCAGGTACTACAGATACACAGCTTTCTAAGCCATTTCAGAAAAATGTTCCTGCAGATAAACTGTTTACCCCTGAGTTTGTTGCCCAGCAATTATTTAAATTTACTTACGAAAATCCACAATTAGAACTTAACAACGAACCTGTCTACCTAGATTGGCAAGGAAACACCATAAAATGGTAAGGAATTAACACATGCATTTTTCCAAAGACCGCATAGCCGCGCTTGAAAAGCACACACGTACGCATTTTATAAATTCATTGTCAGGGTTTAAAAGTGCTAACTTAATTGGCACACAGGATGAGCAAGGTAATACCAATCTAGCCATCGTTAGTTCGGTTATTCATTTAGGCGCCCACCCGCCCCTTGTAGGCATGATAATGCGCCCACACAGTGTACCAAGGCATACATTTGAAAATATTATAGAAACAGGCGTTTACACTATTAATCAAGTAAATAGTGACATTTACCAGCAAGCGCACCAAACCTCGGCACGTTACGCTAAAGATGAATCTGAGTTTGATGCAACGGGGTTAAAAACAGAATACTTAAATGAGTTTAACGCTCCCTTTGTTGCACAAAGTCGACTTAAATACGCGGTAAAATTTGTAGAGAATCAACATTTAGCTGTTAATGGCACCGAGCTGGTTATTGGTGAAATAATGGATGTATATGTGGATGAATCAGCACTCCAAAGTGATGGTTTTTTAGATTTACAAGCAATTGATACAGTTGCAGTAACCGGTTTAGATAGTTACCACACGGCAAATAAGCTCACTCGCTTACCCTATGCAAAAAAATAGCCCGAGGTTATCAAGTCCTCCAAATAAGCGACTTGATAACTCCCCCCCCTTTTTTTGAGCCCCTTGTTCACTAATCGCAATTAGTTTGAATTTAAACTGTTAAACCTACACACTATGCAAAATTTTGTAGGAGAAATATATGACGACAGTTGGTATTGGTACTCACACACCCGAGCAAGCACTTGCTAGTTTAAGTAATATGACTCACTCAGTAACGCCAATTCAGGCCGATGAATATTTAGCGCGTATGGCCAAAGCGCAAACCTATATGCAAGCGCACAACATTGATGCCATTTATTTAAACGCAGGTACCAACTTAACTTATTTCACCGGAATGAAATGGTATGCCAGTGAACGACTTGTTGGCGCTATTTTACCTGCCGTAGGTGATGTGCAATACATTGCTCCACATTTTGAAATTGGCTCTTTAAATGGCTTTAAGGTTATTGATGGCCCAATACACGGCTGGCAAGAGCATGAAAGCCCGTTTAAGCTATGTGTTAAAGTGCTTAAGCAGCTCAATATTAGCGACACTGCTACCGTTGGTATTGATGAAAGCGCACAGTTTTTTATTTTTGATGGTATCAATAAAGCCAGTTCAGGATTAAAGCTGGTGAACGCACAACCTGTAACCGCACATTGTCGAATGCATAAATCAGTCAATGAATTAGCATTAATGCAATGTGCCATGGATATGACTTTGGCGGTTCATAAGGCTACAGCGAGCATGCTTTATGAAGGAATTAGCACCGTAGAAGTCGAAGAATTTATAAAAAAAGCCCATCAAAAAGTAGGAGCCCCAGGTAATTACTTCTGTATTGTATTGTTTGGCCTTGCCACCTCATTCCCACATGGCGTAAAAGACCCACAAATTTTGAAAAAAGGCGACATGGTGCTCATCGATACTGGATGTAAAGTGCACGATTACCTTTCTGATATTACGCGTACTTATGTGTTTGGTGAAGCAACCAGCCGACAACGCCTGTTTTGGGATTTTGAAAAAGCGGCACAGTTAGCAGCTTTCAATCAAGCAGCCCTTGGCGAAACCTGTGAATCGGTTGATCAAGCAGCTCGCAGCTACTTAGCAGCACAAAATTTAGGACCTGAGTATCAAACACCAGGTTGCCCACATCGTACAGGCCATGGTATTGGTTTAGACATTCACGAATGGCCATATTTAGTTGGCGGTGATAAAACCCCGCTTGCCACTGGCATGTGTTTTAGTAACGAACCCATGCTAGTTATTCCAGATGAATTTGGGGTTAGATTAGAAGATCACTTTTACATGACAGATGATGGTCCGCGCTGGTTTACTCAACCGAGTCATAGCATTGATGACCCATTTGGCTTAAACAGCTAATATATGAATCATTTAATAAAAAGAGCTGCACCTTGGCTGCTCTTTTTATGTCCAATGATTGATAAAGTAGACTTCATCCCAATATCCATTGTTATTACTAAGCAATCCTTCAAGGATCCCTATGAAAAACTTTAAAATTGATATCGTCTCAGATGTAATGTGCCCGTGGTGTATTATCGGTTACAAGAACTTAGAGACCGCATTGGCAGAATTAAAAGAAGAAATGAGTGCGGATATTACATGGCACCCTTTTGAGCTTAATCCAGATATGCCACTTGAAGGGCAAGACTTAAACGAGCACTTGCAGCAAAAATACAGTTTAACCGAAGAAGAAAGCGCGCGAAATCGTCAAAACATGGCGGATGCGGGTGAACGAGCTGGGTTTACCTTTAATTTTGACGGTAAACGCATCATGATCAACAGCTTTGATCTACACCGCTTGCTAATGTGGGCTCGTGAAGAGGGCAAGCAAACTGAGCTGAAATTGGCGTTTTTTGAAGCACACTTCACCGATTTAAAATATTTAAATCAAAAAGATGCATTACTGGATGTGGTAGAAAAAGTCGGCCTTAACAAAGACACAGCTCGTGATATTTTACACTCAGATAAATACGTACAAGCGGTTCGCGAAGAGCAAAATAACTTTAAGCAAATGGGTATTACTTCAGTGCCTACTTTCATTATAAATGATAAGTATGCGCTTACCGGTGGGCAGCCGAGTGAGTCATTTATTCAAGCGCTTAAGCAAATAAATGAAGAAGAAGCCAAGCAAGACACTTAAAAAATAAAGTTTAAAACCAAAAAAGGCTGCACATCGCAGCCCTTATTTATCTCAGTTAGTATTTTTTAAGAAGCGTTTAAACAACGTGCATAATATTTAAGAATTTAATCTGACACTGAACTTTGAACGCCTTCTCTATAGGTACCTAACAGTTAGATACTTCAAAATTAAATCTGCTTATGGTGCAAATTAAATAATGCTGCCTTTTAACGGACTCGTTCTTTTTCTGGATATACTAAATTTTTTATCTGTATTTTTAGCGTAATGATAGAAATTCAAGCTAGTCTGCGTGACATCTTCAATAAACCATCCAGGTATCTTAACTAAAGAATAGCCATGTTTAGAAAAGTGTATCTCAATTGATTTAATCACGGGCTTTTCAACAATCGTGATATGGTCTGCTTTAATTAAATCTATAACCTTTTCACCTTGAATCAATGTCTGCTCATTTAAATCGACAATAATCGGTTTATTTTTAAAAAAATCAACGAGAAAATAGGTAATAAATACCGGTATGAGAATAATTGATAATTGGCGCAGTGTTACAGCTCTAAAGTAGGTCTCTTGATGAGACCAAGTATCAGGCGTGGTGAACCATATTATGAAGATATAAACCGCTACCGCTAAAGTCCAGCGGTGTAGGCGAAAAAGCTTTTTAAGGTCAAAAGTCAATGTCATTCTTTTTAGCATTAATTTAATCTCACTTTCATTCGTATGCTATAAGCGTTCCCCACATGTGTAAGTGACTTAAATTTAAATCTTTGGTCGATTTCACTATCGAGTTTAAAGTTTATAGTATTTTTTATGTTCTTTTCAGTAAAATACAAGTTAGTTCCAAGGCTATAGCTATTAATCTCATGATATGTCTGCAACCTATCTTCGTTCTCATATTCCAAATAAATAACTTTAAACAAATGGGTATTACTTCAGTACCTACTTTTATTATAAACGATAAGTATGCTCCTACCGGTGGGCAGCCGAGTGAGTCATTTATTCAAGCACTTAAGCAAATAAATGAAGAAGAAGCCAAGCAAGATTAGCAAACAGTTTTACAGCGATAATAACCTTATCGCTGTTTCAGTTTAAACACTGTTCGCTGACTTAAACCAAGCCCATCCTCAACATCATGGTAAAATTGCGTATAGAGTGCATCAAGCTCCCCTTTTTTGGCTAGCTTTGTTAAGCCCTGCTGTAGTAAGTCGATAATTGCTTTATTTTTTTCATTTGCATAAAAGTAATAAAAGTTATCATACTGCAGCATAATATGCGGCTCAACGACAAAGTTATACTGTGGGCTTTTTTGTATTTCAGCTCTAATCGCAGTTACTGAACGAGGAAAGTAATCGCCAAGTCCTTCATCTAACGCTTTTAACATGCTTTCATAACTCAAATCACCATTAACTGTTAAGCCATTGTTCTTTAATACATAATAATCAGACCAACTTTGCTTTTGTAAGGCTATAAACGGCTTTAGTTGTTCAAGGGTTTTTATATCTGAAAATTCGCCCAGCCGGCTTTGTTTTATCATTAGTAAACGTTTTGAGTGCAAGCCGTTGTATATTGGAAAGGTTGTGTGTACGAGGCTATTTGCTTGCTCTTTTGACATACTTAACCAAGCAAAATTAATAGCCCCATCGTGCTTTAGCTCTTCTAATACTCGTTTGGTATTCATCGGCTCAACACTATAACTAATATTGAGTTTTACATTCATCTGCGCAAAGCTTTTTTCTAATAAGCTCAAAACATAGTGGTTTCTTGGCATATTAGGTGTGCTTGGTTTTCCTATTTTTAGCGTCACAGTTTGCTCGCTGCCCAAAGCAAAAGATGACAGGGTGATAAGGATAACACTGCAGCATAAATTAAATAACTTCATAGTCATTCCAAGTTACTTTGCATTTATAAAATGGGGAATAGTAAGTATAGCGGGAACTTAGAATTACGCTTTTAGGTGCGATAAAGTACTTTAATCACATGCCAACCAAATTTTGTTTTTACCAAATGTGGCTCTAAAATCTCGCCTTTAAACGCAATTTTATCAAACTGTGGAACCATTTGACCGCGTCTAAATTCGCCTAAATCTCCGCCCTTTTTGCCCGACGGACAAGACGAGTATTTTTTAGCTAAGGTTTGAAACTTTGCACCTTTACCTAATTGCTTAATAATATCTTCTGCAATTTCTTTGTGCTTTACCAAAATGTGAAGTGCATGTGCTGTGTTTGCCATAAAAAAAGCCTTTTATACCGTTAGCTAAAATTAAACGCGGCTATTTTAACACAACCCCATACACCTAGCATCTACTTATACCATAGCTATAGTTACCACACGCCTTGCAAAGATTTATAGATTTTAACTAGAACCTTATATCCGATTAAAAATGCCATTTTTACTTTTTAATAAAATAAAAATGACATTTTAGCTAACTTAGATTTTTATGGCTTAAAAAAGCTTAATACAATCAAATTAAATAATCGTTTTACGTGACCTCAGGTGGTTAGCAGGGTCACGCGAATACCTTTCTTTTACCTTCATAAGATCCTCATAACTGCCAAGAAAATAGTCTTTTGTAGGAATTGCACTGTCTTTAAAGCTAATAAATGCGCCTTCAGTCCCTTCAATTTGGGTCTCTCGGCTTACCTCAATCCAATCCATTGCTCTATTAATGTAATTGTAGACTTCATTATTTTGACCTTGTTCTTTTAACTCAACAGACTCATTCCACCATGTTTGGTACTGAATAGTGTAATGCGATTTTGAATAAGGAAATGAAACGCGGGCGTTTGCTTCTTTTTCGTTTATTTCATTATAAAAAGGACCTGCAATTGCACCAAGTGTAACGTAGCTGAATAAACCTAAATCACTACTCTTAGCATTAATCAGATCTGACGTTAAACTTTTAATTAACTGCTCTTTTCCGTTTTTTGTTAAACCGCTACCTTTTACAACCTTAGAGGTTAATTTATGGGGTGCTGGTGCATCAAAATCAGGCGTAAATGGCGTGCCATCGGCATTAGCTAAACTACCTAAACGCTTTTGCTTTTTTAATACATCGAAAAGGGAGTTTCGTGACCAATTTCCCATTAATGCACTATTATAGTTCGCTTTAGTATCTGTACCTTGATGTATTGGCGTACTATTTGGAAAGTGGTTTGAGACAAATTGTTCTAACTCTTGCCAACTTCCCTGCCAATAGCCGTACATGGTACTTGGGTGGCACAAAGGCTTGTTTTGACTGTTAGCCGCAATAGCATTAATTTTTAAATTAGTGCCTACCAGCTTGTCGGTACTTGCATTATTTATAACGTCTTCCCATTGCGATAAAAGCTCAAGCGTAGAGAAAGCTTGCGCATGCTCGTCATTAGTATTCCAGTTTATTACAAAGCGATGGATCTCGTCTGGGATCTCAAATGCTTTTACTTTAAAGTGGGTAACAATACCGTAGCTTAATGCCCCGCCACCACGTAGTGCCCATAATAGTTTTTTATGGGATGGGTCGTTTGCATCAACAATATCGTCCTCAGCATTTACTTCGATAACTTCACCGTTGCCTAATACAACCGTAGCCCCCACCAGCGATTCACAACACATTCCTTTACTGCGAGTCCATGGCCCCCAGCCTCCGCCTTGAATGAAACCCGCCAAACCGACTGTTGCGCATGTACCATGCGGTATTGTCAATGGCGGGTTATTGTCAGCAAGCTTTGGTACCACCTGAAAAAAGCGATAACCGGAGCCTATATTTGCAATATAGTCACCGTTCACTTTCTTAACGTTAAACTCTTTTAATCGGCTCAAATCTAATAAAATCACATCGGTGCCGGTACACTCCCCTTCGTGATCGTGCCCACCAGAACGAACGCGGATTGGTAAGTTTAAGCTAATTGCTTGCTTGTAAGCCTGTGCTACATTTTCTGTTGATTCACACATTACGATAACTGCAGGATTGAATCGCAAACGAGTATTAAATATAAGAGTCTGTGCTTGATACCCTGTTAAACCTGGAGTTTCAGACACCGAGGGTGATGCTTGAGTTAGCAGCTGATCATCCTTAAAACCCGAAGATTTAAGTGCTTGAACAAATTTAAGCGTATTGTTCCAATAGTTTAACATCAGGCTCTGTGCGCTTTTAAGTTGCTCGTGCGGCAGCTGCGAAACTTCATGAACTGTATTTAGGTTATTCATCGTATATCCTCTTTATTATCCTTGTGACATATACACTCGTCACGTTTTTGACCTGTTACTGATTCTGCAAGCGTTTGGATTGCTGGCGCTAAATCATCACGTGCAATATCAACTTTAATGAGGTAAGGCGTTGACGTATCTTCATATAAGATATTAAGTGCATTTTGCAGATCCGCCACCGAATTGACATTTAAATATTTAACACCGTAAGCTTGAGCTAATGCTTCGTAGTTCCAAGAAGGTAATTCATCAAAAGGAGCAAATTTCCCCTCAGGTGTAAATGCGCAAATATCTACAAATGATTGCTCAATGGCATACACCTCGTTACTCATTACAAATACAGCGGTATTACAGTGATTACGACTCAGTGTTGAGAGTGTCTGACACATCATCATAAAACCACCATCACCTGCAATAACTATACTGCGATTATCATTAGCAAGTGACACACCCAAAGAGCATCCGGTTTCATGGCCCAATGATCCCCACGCGGCATCACTAACAAAGTGGCTTTTTTCTATGCCAATCAATCTTGCAGCCATATAAAGTGATGAACTTTCACCTAAAATAAGGTTGTAACCTTTTAAGCTACGAGATCCGTTTAACTCTTGTTGATAAAGAGTAAAGAAGCTTTCGTAGCTTATTTGGCTGTGAAAATCAGCAAGCTCAGTGTTTAATGGTGTATTTAACTTAAAAGAGACTGAGTTCAAAGACGAAGTTGATCGCTCAAAATATGCCGTCAATTCGCTAATAAACACAGTTAAGCTGGTATGGATGAAGTGATCACTATTGCCAACAAGCGCACCATCCATATTAACTCTTATTAGATCAGAGCCTTGCTTAGTTAGCATAGTGAGGTAATCATCAGTAAAAATAGCGCCAAGCGCTAAAATTGCATCGCACTGCGACACATAATCGAACGTTGCAGGTAATGAGGCTTCACCTGCATAGGTGCCTACAAATAAATTGTGACCGACTCCACTTCGCTCGCTGATCACCGATTTAGCTAACGTGGTAGTGGTATACGCAATATTAAGCGAAGTTAAAAGCTTCTCTACTTTATCTTGTAAACCTAATCTAGCTATTTCTATGCCAAGCATGATTACTGGCTGTTGTGCAGTTTCTAGCTTTTGTATAGCCGCGTGTAGTAATGCATTTTGCATATTTAAATCAACGGACGTATCGGTAATAACAAGCGGGTACGCTGGAGTCGGGCATTCTGCTCCCCACACATTTTGCCAAGCTTCTAAGTAAATTGGCCTTTTTTCTTTTATTGCACACGCCAACGCTGCATCGATAATTTGAGGAGCCGTTTCAGGATCTGACAGTATTTCGCTTGCCACGGTAACACTTTCAAATATAGTTTGGTTTGATTTATAGTTACCCGTTGAATGATGAAATAATGCGCCGGTATCTGCGATAATTTTTCGATCATCAATTGATGGGCTGGCCGTTATCACCACCACAGGATTTCTTTCAACATAAGCCCCTGCAATTGCGTTTATAACACTTAATGTACCGACTCCATATTGTACAGACACTGCGCCAATCCCTTTGTAACGAGCATAACCTTCGGCCGCATAACCTGCACCTAGCTCCGTTATGTCGCCAACCGCATCAATACCATCAAACTTATCAAGTGCGCTCATAAACTCCTGTACATAGTCACCCGGTACTTGGAATATTTTATCTAGGCCTTGCTCTTTTAAGCGCGTTAATAAATAGTCAGCAACTGTAAATTTATTGGTACTCATGGTTAATCCCTTCGTATGCAAATTTTGTTACTTCGTCTAGCGTTTTACTGCATGCATTAGGCTGTTTTTTTTCAATTTTATCGTTACAGGCTTTATTACAATCAACGGGTAAATAGTTATGTTGTTGCTTTAGCCAGCATGGTGTGGGTAAATCAAAAAATTCCTCGAGTGTTGATTCTGCGGTATTTAAAGCACCTTCAACCCAACCTTGCTCGTATGAGTACGCCTCACCAATAATATAAATCTTTTCTTTCTCAACAGGGTGGCGCATACGACACATAATTTCATCTAAACGGTAATTTGCTTTCCATTCATGCCATCCTCCGCCATATGGGGCGTCTCCCCAATCTTGGTAAATGGCAGAATACGGCATCGCCAATTCTTTTTGCTCATGAAGCGCTTCAATTTGTCTATGCGCGGCTTCCACCATACCTGTGGTTATTTGGCATTGGCTTTTAGGGACTATTTCTTGTGGGGTATAGCCTTCACATCCATAGCTGGGTGTGTAACCAGAATATAACTCACCCGATTCTAAGCCTTTCCAATAGGGGATAGAGCCTATGTCATTATATGACGCCATCAATAACGAGTTTGTATTTGGTAAACCGCCTGCTTGGTCGCACTCTGTTCCCATATAATATGTTTGCCTAATTGGTAAGTCGGTCACTGAACGACCTGCAACTAGGCCTAAGCTTCGCCACCAAGGCTGCTCGTAAGCCATAAACATTTTTAGCGCTTTTTGTATAAGTACTGAAGGGATATTTTCTTTTAACCACGGATCAGCAAAAAACTCCGACTCGATAAGCTCTAATGAACGTCGTGGCATTGCCAAAATTAGTTGTTTCGCTTTTACAATTTCCTGCTCAGTGACGGTTACGTCATCAATTGTTTTGCCGAATTGATCTGTACACGTTGATTGAAATATTAATTCATATCGATAATCAGGATCATTCAGGTAGTTAATTTTTACTAGCCGTTTATTCATTTGTACTTTTTCGTCTTCGGCTAAACAACTTTTTAATGCTTTAAACTGCGCACACAGCGTTAATGGCAGTGCCTGAAATCCATCTGTGAGAGTGAGAAACTCAGTGTCATCACTGTATTCTGTTGCTGGGAGCTGAGTAACCGCACTTGCGTTAGCAACATTAGCATCGTACCCGCCCGCCTCTTTCATGAATAAATAGGCTTCGTTACTTAATACTCGCTCAAGTAGATTCCAAAAACCATACTTCCAGATCTCTTTGCCAAATACTTTAACTTTCATTTGCTCGCACAAGCTCATGTCAGCAAAACCAGGACAAATTAAGTTCATCACCTTAACTTGTAAATCCTCGGGTCCATAGCCGCGTTCAGATGCGTTTAACTTATAAGGTATTTTGTCAGGGCACTGCGCAAAATCTCGGTAACGAAAATACTGACCGCGCAAATAAAAGAGATTATTTTCACTGCCCGCTTTTATATCTTTCACAGCGGGATCTTTTGAATCAGGGTACATGGGTAAGGAAGAACCCATTGGGAAGTTTTGCGTTTTCAGGTTCAAATCATTAACTAATGCATTAACCATAACGTGATCTGAAGGAATAAAGCGCATTCCCCCCAACTCGGCAACTACATTTGGTAACCCTGGTAACTTTTTACTATATAAACGCCCGCCTATGCGGTCACTGTATTCAAATAGCGCAATACGCTTTTCTTTGCCTTCATGCTGTTGTAGCCTCCACGCGCTGTAAACACCAGACACACCGCCACCAACAATTGCTATATCAAGTTCGTTTTTCATAGTCGTCTTTTCCTTAGCTAGATTAAGCTAAAGTTACCCATAAAGACTACAAAGTTCTATTACGCTTTATTACACTCGATGGCAAATATCTGTCCAACCACATCTAGCAACGACGGTTCTTGTATTAGAAAATGAGATAAGCTGTGAAATAAACTAGACACTCGCTGTAATTTATCTGACAAAAGTTAAGATAAATATCAACGTTATTCTATTCTTAGCGGCAGCGCCAATAACAACCAAGTTACAAATAATGCGCAGCGTCGCTTGGTGCGGGAATTCTACAATACTGATACTTTCCAAATAATGTATAACGATTTAAAGCGATTTTATCGTATGACCAATTATTAAACCTATTTGGTAAAACACTAAATATATTTGCGAGCTTGTACGGATCACCAAGTTGCTTAACTACTTCAAAAAAAAGCATGACTTTGTGTATACGCTTTACCATTTTCAATAAACACCATTGAGGCGTATTCATTCGTCAAAAAACCAAAGTGCATTAACAACAACTCACCTTTAGGCGATTGCACGCTGCACAATTTAAATTTAATGCTCGGATCGTGAGCTATAATAAAATTACACCACGCACTGCAAAGCTTACATTGCGCATCAAATAATATAATTTTTTGATTTAACATTAATGTCGCGGAATCATCGCTCATAAAACTTTCCACAAATTAAGTACTAAACTACTGCTGCACTGGCTTTTTTTGTAGCTTACGCTGCAAGGTGCGCCTATGCATATTTAACTGCCTAGCGGTCATTGATACATTACCGTTATTACTGTGTAAAACATGTTGAATATGCTCCCACTCTAAACGCTCGGGCGACATAACTCCCTCAGAAATTTCAGTTACTGTCGTACTTGCCACCTCAACTTTAAGTGCTTTTAATAAACTTGCCATATCAACAGGCTTGGTTAAATAGTCATTAGCACCTAAGCGCATCGCCTCTACCGCCGTTGCTATACTTGCAAAGCCAGTCAGCAATACAATATGTGCATGAGTGAGTAAATGGCGCAGCGGTGCAATAAGCGACAGTCCATTCTCATCGGCCAGCTTCATATCTAATAAAATACAGTCAGGCTGTTGCTGGCGAGCCTTTAGAAGTGCATCAGTGTGATTATGCGCGATCTCGCAGTTAAAACCGTGCTTAGTTAGCCGCCGTGCCAACGTTGTCGCTAAATTAATATCATCCTCAATAATAAGTAGCTTCATGCTTTTGTCTCTGCTGTTAATAGTGGCATCGTTATCTTTGCAACCGCTCCGCCTTCGGGGTGATTATATACCGTTAACGAGCCATTTAACCGCTCAAATGTCACATTTGATAACATAACTGCGATTCCCATACCTTGTTCACTCGGCATGAGCTGCCCACCTAACTCCGCTAACTCTGAGGATGAAAAACCGGCACCAAAGTCCCGAATAATTAACGCAATGTTTTGTGCGTCAGGTTTCTGCCAACTTAGTTCAAGTTGCACTTGGGCGTGTTTTTGATTAGCAAGTACTGCATTTTGAAATAAATTTAAAATTGCAGGTAACAGCATAGCGTCACTTTGTAATGTGGCTTCAGGTGCCTCGTTAAGCCAGTTTATTTGTTGATTTGGGTATTGTAATAGTAACGTATCATGAATTTGATTTTGCAACTGCTCTGCTTTAATGGGTGATTGCGTGTTTTTATCTCGTAACTGCATTGAGAGGTTTCTAAAGTCGTTAAGCTGAGTGCGGCATTGTAATAGCGGCGTTTGCATTTGCTGAATAACTTCATTGTTGGGATGCTCTTCTAAAAGCTCCTCAAACAATAATTGTAAATTAGCAATCGGGGTTGCTAATTGATGAGTAATTTGCGCGGCTGCGCCATCAAGTGTAACCAGTTGTTCATTGCGCAACTGTTTTTCTCTAACTTTGGCAATAGTGCGTTCACGCTGTTGCAAAGCGCGGTTCATAGCCCCTATCACTAACGCAATTACGCAAGCACTTATAACAAAATTAACCCACATACCAATAAAATGACCATTCATATTCATTTGGTGCATACTGTGTTCGGGCATTTTAATTAATAATAAGCTATAGGCGGCAATGGCCAATACAGCAATATAGGCAAGCCCTCGAGCGCTTAATGTGATTGCAGCTATCATAATGGGCAGCAACAATAACGACACAAATGCGTTAGTTGCACCGCCACTTAAAGACAACAAAATAGTTAAAAAAAGCACATCGGCGGTCAGTTGCATTAACATGCCAATTGGCTTCGCTTGGCTTACATGCCGGTAGGCAAATACACTGGCTAACTGAAAAACCGCCTCAACAGCAATAACCCCTAACAACGGCATAAGTGCAATTTGATGTTCTAGTAAAAAATACACACTGAGTACCGCAATAAGCTGAACAACGATGGCACCACTGCGCAGCATTAATAATCGGCTAATAGCTGGGTCGGTTTTAATTAACACAATATGGTTCCTGGATACACTTGATTTTATTATTCATGATTAACATGCTTTTTTTATTGCATCTATTATACACTAAACCGCCTTATAGTATCCGCTCGCATAGCTGCACTCAAGCATACGTCACTAGTGCTTTAAGCAAGTGTTGAAGGTGGTGGACTAGCTTATAAAAAGCACCTAAGCTAAACACTCATTTAATTTACAAAGTAAAAACTTACAATTAACCTTTCACTAAAAATACAACAAACAATTGGTAAAATAGCAGTAATTACAGCTCTATAGCTGCTATAAACTAGAGTTAATAGCTAATTTTTGTTATAACGTATTCATTAGACGAACACGTCATACCACTTTTAAGAGAACACACTATGCCTTACGCACATATCACTGGTTGGGGCAAATGCATTCCACCAGCCAGCATCAGTAACGACGAAATAAGTGAAATTGTAGATACCACCGATGAGTGGATCACCACGCGTACCGGTATCAAAGCCCGTAGAGTTAGCCATGTAAGTACTGCCGAGCTTGCTAGTGTGGCTGCAAAACATGCTATTGCTTGCGCTGGCGTAGATGCAAAAGATATCGATTTAGTTATTTTAGCAACGTGCACCCCCTCAACAGTAGTTGCAAACACTGCCTCATTAGTACAAAAAAATATTGGCGCCACTGGCGCTGCAGCCATGGACACCAATGCAGCATGTTCTGGTTTTTTATATGCTTTACAAGCTGCGACAGCGCAAATTCAAGCCGGTATGATCAAAAAAGCCGTGGTTATAGCTGCAGAGCGCATGACGTGGTACGTAAACTGGGCTCGACGCGATAGCGCAGTATTATTTGGTGATGGTGCCGGTGCCGTTGTGCTTGAAGCAGCAGAAACACCTGCAGGCTTATTAGGGACCAAAACCGGCTGTGACAGCGAAGATCGTGATATTTTACACATTACTAATTTCGGCAGTGATTTAAATAAATATGAGCCAATTGGCCCATCAGACCTTTTATTTGAAGGCCGTGAAATATTTAAACGTGCGGTTAAAGGCATGAGTGAAGCCTGTGACGACGTACTTGAACAGGCAAACCTTAAGTTAGACGATATAGACGTACTTGTGCCACATCAAGCTAATTTACGCATTATTCAAGCAATTCAAAACCGTTTAAAGGTTGAAGACAGTAAAGTAATGGTTAACATTGGCGAATACGGTAATACCTCTGCTGCAACGATTGCCATTGCGCTGTGTGAGGCCGTTGAGCAAGGTTTAATTAAGCCGCATGCCAATATTATGTCGGCTGCATTTGGAGCAGGCCTAACGTGGGCGGCAAGCTATATCAAATGGGGCGAGCGAGTAACCCCCATTGCTGTTAGCGATGCTAAACTTCCACCGTGTGATAAAACAGGTTTAGAGCTTGTTGCACCGGCTGTAAAAGCGTGTAAAGACGCAGAGCCTAGCTAAAAGCTAATATTACACCAAGCAAATATGTATTGATAAACAGCGCACTGCTTTCAGTGCGCTTTTTGCTTTTTAAGGAAAGTATATGCAACTACTAGGCATTCATCATGTAGCCATCATTTGCAGCAACTACCCACGCTCTAAACATTTTTATAGTGAAATATTAAAGCTCACGATTATTAATGAGCACTATCGAGCAGAGCGTCAGTCTTACAAACTCGATTTAGCTTTACCTGATGGCAGTCAGTTAGAATTATTTTCGTTTAAAGATGCGCCAAGTAGACCAAGCTATCCCGAAGCACAAGGACTTAGACATTTAGCATTTAAGGTTAGTAATGTAGAAAACAGTAAAACGTATTTAGAGTCGCATGGAATCGACGTAGAAGAAATAAGAGTGGATGAAATAACCGGCAAAAAATTCACCTTTTTTGCCGATCCAGATGGTTTACCCCTTGAGTTATATGCGCTTTAACATCAAATAACTCAAGGCAAGGTATGTTTGATTTAATTAACCCAAGCTAGGTTAGTTAAATCGATTTTGTAGGTAAGTAAATACTGCACGAATACCTAGAGCTTCACCACCCGCAGGACGCCCGGGTAATGCTCGTAAGTTCCATGCCATTACATCAAAATGAACCCATGGTGTATTTGGCTCTACAAACTCTTTCAAATAAAGCGCAGCGGTAATTGCGCCACCAAATGGCGTACTTGAACAGTTAGTCATATCAGCCACATCGCTTTTCAAAAATGGGGTGTATTGCTCGAATAACGGCAATTGCCAAACAGGGTCGTTAACTTGCATACCCGAGTCCATAATCGCATTAGCTACATCACGTTCCGTTGAGAAAAAGCCTGGCAGTTCTGTTCCTAAAGCAACACGACATGCACCGGTTAAAGTAGCGAAATCAATAATTAATTCAGGATCATCGTTTTGTGCTTCGCTTAGTGCATCACACAGAACTAGTCGCCCTTCTGCATCAGTATTATCTATTTCGACCATAATACCTTTACGTGTTTTTATTACATCGCCTGGGCGAAATGCATTACGCGAAACGGCATTCTCAACCGCAGGGACTAACACGCGAAGACGTATTGGTAAGTTAGCGGCCATAATTAATTGAGCTAAGGCAATAACATGTGCTGCCCCACCCATGTCTTTTTTCATGTTACGCATGCCTGAACTTGGTTTTAAATCCAGTCCACCTGAGTCAAAACATACACCTTTACCTACTAATGTAATTTGTGGCGCATCAACCGCCCCCCACTTCAAATCGAGTAAACGCGGTTTGTTTTCACTTGCACGGCCTACCATATGAATAGTTGGATAATTTTGTTCTAATAGCTCATCGCCTACCCATTGGGTAAACTCGCCGTCGAATGTATCAGCTAAATCGCTCATTACTTGTGATAAGTGCTGCGGCATCATATCGGCAGCGGGGGTATTTACTAAATCACGGGCTAGATTAATTGCATCTGCTTGTTGTTTTACTTGTTCATATAATGTTTTATCAGCAATGCCAAGCTGAGCTTTAGCTGTGGCTTTTTGTTTATACTCACTGAACTCATAACCACCTAACACAAACCCTAAAGCAAGTTGAGAAACTAACGATTCATCACCCTGAATTTGATAGCAGCCTTTAGGTAATTTACTTGCAAGCTCGCCAGCGGCCCAAAAATCATCAGCTCGTTGCATAATACAAAATACTTGGCTTAGTTCACCCGTTTCTGCGTTTGGTATTAACGCCAGTCCTGACTTTTCAAAGTCGGTATTTGCAAGCCACTGCTGCACAAAGCTCGGTTGCTGAGTAAGCCAGTCTGTTAATTCATTTTTAACAATAAAAGATAGAGGGATACCTGAAGAGGTATGACAAAGTAAAGCGCTCATTAATGACTCACATAATAGAAATTGATGCCCTAGCATAACAATAAGCACTATTAAAAGGTATAGCTAATTATACCCTAACTAGCTTACTTCTTTTCGGGAGGAGTTGAGTCTTGCTGTTGGTTTTGTTGAGTAATTTCTTGATCAATTTCTTTCATAGTCTTATTCATACTAAAAGAGCTCGGCAATACATCAACACCCACAAACTGCCCTAGCTTAACAACCAATGGAATAGTTAATGGTGCAAAGGGTAATAACGCAAAAATGCCTAGCCCCAACCCTTTTAATATATCAACAAACTGCTCATTGGCGCGTTTTAGCTCTGCTTTGTTTGTTTGCCCTTGAGTATAACGCTTGTAGGTTATTAGCATCTCTTTGGTTTCTTGCCTTTCTTGAGCAAGGGCTATTTTAAGCGCCACCATAGCACGGCGAAAACGCAGTTGCTGTCGCTTTTTACTAATTTTAGCAACCCGCCAGGGGGCACGATGAATGACTTTATATAATCGCATAGCCTGTATTCTCACACAGCGCTCTAAGTTCACAAAGAATAATTTACACGCTTTGTTCAATCATTTATTCTAAGTGTCCTTTTTTCCACTTTTGTAATAAAAAATGCAAAAAAATCGCCCCGACACTAAACCCGAAAGACCAAAATCTGATGAATGCTGTGGCGGAGGCAGTTGCTGCCCTTGTGTGTGGGATGAATATAAAGAAAAGCTGGCAGCGTGGAAAAAACATCATGGTGAAAATATCAACAGCAAATCAATTTAATTCAATAATATAAAATGACTAAATTAACTTATTTAGTTAGTCATTATGTATCAATGTCTGTTTTTTCCTCCTTTTCTCGCCCTAGCTGCAATTAACTCTGCGTTATTTTTAGATAAATCATTTGTTTCAACTTGTTAAATAGTGGTTAATTACCCATTGCCCTCTTTAGTTTTTTTATCTATAGTCTATTCGAGGACTCACAGGAGGTGCGCTTAATTAATTAAGCTTTTAGGAGTGAGTTAGCTATATTTGCTCCCCATTGAACGTGAAATGTCCACAATAATAAGTCAGTAATAGACTATACAAATTAATTCTAACTGGGGATATTTAGAATGAAATTAAAAAGCAATACGCTTCAACAGGCGATCAAATTTGCTCTAGCAACAACAGCCGCAGGCTTGTTTGTTTCTGGTTCAGCAATTGCTCAAGAAGAGCAAACCGAAGTTAAAGTAAACAAAAACGTAGAAAAAATTGCCGTAGTTGGTACGCGCTCTGCGCCTCGCTCTATTGGTGACTCACCTGTTCCTATCGACATTATCGGTGGTGAAGAGCTTAGCAAATCAGGTAATACTGATATGCTAGAGCTGTTAAAAGGGGCTATTCCTTCTTTAAACGTTCACTCAATGCCAATTAGTGATGCCGCTTCACTAGTGCGCCCTGCAAACCTACGCGGACTACCTTCAGATAGCACATTAATTTTACTTAACGGCAAACGTCGTCATCGCGCTTCAGTTATTGCCTTTTTAGGTGGTGGTATTAATGATGGTGCGCAAGGTGCCGACATTTCAGTTATTCCAAGTATTGCATTGAAACAAGTAGAAGTACTTCGCGATGGTGCCGCTGCACAATATGGTTCTGATGCGATTGCTGGGGTTTTAAATTTCCAACTTAAAGATGCCTCGGAAGGCGGGTCATTTGAAGTTCGTAAAGGCCAATATTACGAGGGCGACGGTGATACAACCCAAATTTCAGGTAATGTGGGTTTACCGTTTACCGATAGCGGTTTTGCAAATTTAAGCTTTCAGTACAAAACAGCCGATGCGACCAGCCGTTCAGTTCAACGCTACGATGCAACTCAACTTATCAAGGCTGGAGTACCAGACATTGCTCCGATCACTCAAGTATGGGGTGCACCAGAGGTAGATGACGACATCTCTATCTTTGGTAATGTTGGTTTAGAGCTAACTAATGACTCACAATTTTATATGTTTGGTAACTATTCTGAGCGTGATGTACGTGGTGGTTTTTATTACCGTAACCCACATACTCGCCCTGGTGCATACTCAAACGATGGTGGCGAAACACTCCTTGTTGGTGATTTAACCGGCGATATGAGCGGTAATTGTCCAACAATCATGATTGATGACAACGTTCTTGATAACCCTGACTACATTAATGGTGTAGCAAACAACCCTGATTGTTTCGCATTTAACGAAATGCTTCCGGGCGGTTTTACACCAAACTTTGGTGGTAATATTACAGATACGTCACTCACTATTGGTACTAAAGGTGAGTTTACTGGCGGCTTTTTAGAAGGCGCTTACTATGATTTAAGCGGTACTGTAGGTTACAACGAATCTCGCTACTTTATATACGACACAATCAATGCATCGTTGGGTCCAGATAGCCCGCGTGATTTTAGTCCAGGTAAATATGAACAATTAGAGAAAAACTTTAATTTTGATATTTCAAAGGGTTTTGACTTTGACTTAGCTTACGATGTAAACATTGCCGGTGGTTTAGAGTGGCATGAAGAAACCTTTACCGTGGTATCAGGCGATGAAGCTTCGTTTATAGCTGGCCCACTAACTGATCAAGGTTTTGGTATTGGTTCTAACGGTTTCCCTGGATTTAAACCATCAGATGCAGGCGAATACGACCGTCGAAACTATGCAGCTTACATTGATATTGAAGCGCCATTCACTGAAGAGTTCTTAATGGGCTTAGCGCTTCGCTACGAAGATTACGATACCTTTGGTTCAACCACTAACTATAAGTTAATGGGTCAATACCACCTTACTGATGATCTGAATATTCGTGGTTCAATTAGTACTGGTTTCCGTGCACCTACCGTAGGCCAAGCGAATGTTAGTAACGTACAAACTAACTTAAGCAGCGGTGTATTAGTAGACTCAGCGCTATTACCACCAACTAACCCAATTGCTATTCAACTTGGTGGTACTGAACTTGAGCCAGAAGAGTCTCAAAGTTATACCTTTGGTGCGGTATACACCATGGGCGATTTATTCTTAACAGTTGATTACTACAACATCCAAGTAGATGATCGTATTAGCCAATCAGATAAAATTGAACTTAGTCAAGCTGATAAAGACACGCTCGAAGCTGCCGGTGTACCTAACGTACAAAACTTAGCGCAAGTTAGTTTCTTTACCAATGACTTTGATACCACTACTCAAGGTGTTGACTTAGTGGCTAACTACTCAGCTGAATTATTCAATGGTAGTTCTACATTTAGCTTAGCGTACAACTGGAATGAAACAGAAGTAACACGCTCAAGTGATATCACAGGTGCGTTTAAAGTAAGTCGTCTTGAAAATGACTTACCTAATCACCGCGCAACACTGAGCTGGGCACAGCAATGGGAAAGCTTTTCAGCATTTTCTCGTCTTAACTACTTTGGTGAGTACCAAGGTGTTCACGTAGATTATGATGAAACCGCTAAAATAGCTGATGCAGCAGTAACATTAGATGTTGAAGTAACTTACTTTATGAATGACTCAATCAGTTTCTCAGTCGGTGCACAAAACCTACTGGACCAAGAAGCAGAGAAACTTGATTTTACCGTAGCACCTAATAACAATTGGGGTGGTAAGTACTACGAAACTTCTCCATACGGTATTAATGGTGGTTTTTACTACGCTAAAGCAACCTATACTTTCTAAAATGTGTTAACAACAAAAAAGGCGAAATGTGTAATGCATTTCGCCTTTTTATTGGCTCTAAGATGCCTATTTACTCGCATTTTTTATGGCGTTAGGGTTATAGTAAATAAAAAGAATATTAGTTGTATTATGCTACTAAAAAAAGCAAATGAGTTATTATCACAAAACAAGCTTAGAGAAGCTGAGTTTCATTTCAAAACGCTTTTACAATCAGAGCCAGACAATGGTGACGCCCTATTTGGTCTAGGTAAAGTAGCATTGCGTTTAGAACAATTTGATGCCGCTGTTTATATACTACAACGGGCGTGTCAGCATCTACCCTATGTATTAGAACCCTTATATGCACTAAGTGATGCATTTAATGCGGTCAACTCCCCTGAAGATGCGCAAAAAGTACTCGAATACGCAACCAGTATTGCTACAGAAAATCCAGACACTCATTATTATTTAGCTCAGCACTATTTAAACTTTGGCGAGCTTGATAAAGCGCAGGCCACATTTGAGGAGGCATTAAAGCTTGGGATAGCACCGGTTACGGCTTATGTTTTATTTGAATTGGTACAATTAGGGCGCTTTAATAAAGCAAATAATTACATTGATCAGTTACACCATTTTTTAACGCAAACAAATAACCTACGCTTAAAAATGGTCTGTTACTATGCTTTAGCTAAAAGTTACGACAAGTTAGATGATACTGATCAAGCATTTAATTACTTTGTTATTGCCAATCAGCAACAACGTAAACTCAGTGAATTTAATACTGAGGATTTAATTGAGTTTTATGATCAACTTATTGAATATAACAATGAAAGTGTGCTCAATTTAGCAAAACTAAATAAACAGTACCCTGTCACACCCGTGTTTATTATTGGCATGCCACGCAGCGGTTCAACCCTACTTGAGCAAATGTTATCAGGGCACAGTCAATGGGCAACGCTTGGAGAAGACACCAGTATTAGTAGTAAGGTAGTTGCTTTTTTAGAACATAAAACAAGATTACGCTACCCTCAATGTTTAGCTAAACTAACAACGCCTTTAATTAACCAAGCCAGAGATATTTATTTAGAAACGTTAAGCTCTTTTGGGGGCAACTGCCCATTTGTGATCAATAAACTGCCGAGCAACTACCAAAACTTAGGGCTAATTTATATTTTATTCCCAGATGCTAAGTTTATTAACCTGACCCGTAACTTTCATGCAACCGCCTTTTCAGTGTTTACTAATTACTTTGCTGAAAACGAACCCTATTTTTGTGATTTAAATGAGTTTACTTTGTATCATCAGCTTTATGAAAAACTAATGAGCCATTGGCAGCAGTTTAACCGCTTAGCTATTTATAATTTAAGTTATGAGCAGCTAATTGAAAATCCAAAGGAACAATTAACCGCACTATTGAGTTTTACGGGCTGCGAATTTGAACACACTTGTTTAGACTTTTACAAAAATAAAAGCGCAGTTACAACGCTTAGTAAACATGCCATCAGGCAACCTGTAAATAACAAAAGCCTTGATAAGTGGCAGCGTTATGAAGCACCTTTACTTAGTTTGCTCTCGTTGCCTCAAACCAATTAAGCACATCCATAAACTGCTCTTGGCGTGCCTGTGGGTGAGTAAGCATATTAATATGATCGTAATCTACTTTGTGCCCAAAGCGGCGGCCATATATTTGCATTTTTTGCACCCCAGTACCTGACTCATCAATAAACTTTTGAATATCGATAGGCTGTGCCAATGCTTTATCTTTTACTGCCGCAATATGTAACGTTGGAGGAAGCGTAAGGCTTGCTAATGTTTTAGCGTAATCAAAGCCGTCATCACTGTCTATCCACGGATTTTGCTTCGCCCACTGCATACTTTGATAGTGCGACTTTTGAGTTTCATCATCGCTGCCCCACTTTAAGCGTTTTGCCGGTAAATAACCGTGTTTTTTCGCTAAAATTGGTGCCATAAAATACCAAATCAAATTGGCCTGAAATAACTTTTTAGGATGGTTATTAAATAGCGAACGCTTTGAACCAAAATAGGCACACGCTTTTACATCGTTTATCAGCTCAGGAAAGCGAGCAAACACGCTATTAAGCAACACCCCACCCCAAGAATGAGCCACTAAAAAGTCAGGTTTTTTACTCTCTAACTGTTCAATTTTTTCAATGAATGCCGGAATATCTTCAACAATCGCCTCAGTTTGTCCATACCGTGCTTGCTTACAAATAGCTGGCTTACTTTCACCACGCCCGCGTAAATCAGCTACGTAGCAACAATACCCTTGTTCAGCTAAAAAAGGCGCTAACCCTTTATTGCTATGAGTGTAAAATATTTTGCCATTTTCTACCGCGCCATGAATTAATAGCACCACAGGCCCACTTGGCTGCTGGTTTGCAATACGGCGCAAATGCAGTGTTTGATGGTCACCTAATTTAATAAAAACAGACTCTTGAGTAACTGCCAAAGCGAATTCCTTATAATTGCTAACAACTCATCCTACCAGTAATAACTGGTAAGCCAAAGGGAAAATTATGCACTTTTTCTGTCTGTATTTGTTATTATTGGCTTTTATTCCTGTTGTTAAAAAAGCCTCATGAAAGCAAAATCAACTCGTTCTAAATTACATCCGCGCAATCAACACAAAAATGGTTACGATTTTAATTTGCTTACCTCGCAAACCCCTTCGTTAACTGCTTTTTTAATTACGACTCCAGCAGGCAATCAAAGTATTGATTTTAGTAATAACTTAGCTGTAAAAACCTTGAATCAGGCGCTATTAAAAAGTCATTACAACATTAACTTTTGGGACATTCCTGAGCACAACTTATGCCCACCTATTCCAGGTAGAGTAGATTATATTCATTACTTAGCTGACTTACTCAGCGAAGATAATCAGCAGGTTATCCCCACTGGCCGACAAATTAAAGTGCTTGATATAGGCACTGGCGCTAACTTAGTTTACCCGCTAACGGGCAATAGCGAATACCAATGGCACTTTACTGGCAGCGACATAGACTCTGCAGCAATAAAAATAGCCAAGCAGCTCGCTCAGTTCAATAATCTAAAAATAACGCTTAAACAACAAAAAAATCCCGAGCATATTTTTAAAGGGGTGGTTAATGCGAAAGATTTGTATCATTTAACGATGTGTAACCCGCCATTTCACGCCAGTGCAGAAGAAGCCAATAAAGGCAGTGAACGTAAATGGAAAAACTTAGGCAAAGCGCCTTCGCAAGCACTTAATTTTGGCGGACAAAGTAATGAGCTGTGGTGTGAAGGTGGTGAGTTAGCATTCATTTCTAACATGATCAAAGAAAGCAGGGATCACAGTGACCAAGTAATTTGGTTTACCTCGTTGGTTTCTAAAAAAGAAACTCTAGCAGCCTTAGAAGCACAGCTAAAACAACAGCCTATTAGTGAATTTAAAATTGTTGAAATGGCACAAGGACAAAAAGTCAGTCGCTTTATTGCATGGAGCTATTTTGATAAAGCCACCCGAGAACAAATTTGTGAAGAATTAGTATAAAGCCACTTAAGGACACCCCATGATAGATTTTCGCTCAGATACAGTAACAAAGCCGTGCAGCAAAATGCGGGATATTATGTATCATGCCCCCGTCGGCGACGACGTTTATGGCGATGATGAAAGTGTAAACCAATTAGAAGCTTATGCTCGATTACGTTTTAATGTGCAAGATGCACTTTTTTGTAGCTCAGGCACACAAACAAATCTGCTTGCATTAATGGCCCATTGTGAACGCGGCGACGAGTATATATGTGGCCAAAATGCTCATAACTACAAGTTTGAAGGCGGTGGCGCTGCCGTTTTAGGCTCTATTCAGCCACAGCCTATTGAAAATGAAGCCGATGGTAGTCTATGTTTTACTAAAATTGCTGCAGCAATTAAACCCGATGATAGCCACTTTGCAAAAACCCGCCTGTTAAGCCTTGAAAACACCATAGGTGGTAAAGTACTCGGTATTGATTATTTACTCAAAGCACGCGAATTTGTTAACCAACATAACTTAGCACTGCATTTAGATGGCGCTCGCGCTTTTAATGCCGCTGCCGAGCTTAACGTTGATATTAAAGAAATAACCCAACATTTTGACTCTGTATCTATTTGCTTATCAAAAGGATTAGGTGCACCTGTTGGTTCATTATTGCTTGGTTCAACAGCATTGATAGCCAAAGCAAGACGCTGGCGAAAAGTGCTTGGCGGCGGTATGCGCCAAGCGGGTATATTAGCTGCTGCGGGGCAATATGCTTTAGAAAATAACACTCAACGTTTAGTCGATGACCACGCTAATGCACGTTATTTAGCAAAGCAGTTAAATAACGTGGCAGGTTTTAACGTAAACATGAGTAATACCACAAACATGGTTTACGCTACGTTTGATAACAACATAAACATCACAAAACTAGCAGCCGATTTAAAAGCACAGGACATTGTGTTTAGCCCAAGTAAGCAACTTAGGCTAGTAACCCATTTAGGTATTACCAAAGCGGATATAGATACCTTTATTAAAGCCTTAACGGCCCATATTTAACGCGGCTTTATAATGTTTGCGGCACACCGATTCATAACGGTCGTTGCCGCCAATTTCTACTTGGTTGCCATCGGCAATAGCCTCGCCATTTTCATCGGTACGTAATACGTGATTTGCTTTACGCCCACAATGACACACCGTTTTAAGTTCTATTAACTTATCAGCCCAAGCAAGTAAATATTGCGAGCCGCTAAATAACTCACCTCTAAAGTCGTTTCTTAAGCCGTAACACAATACGGGAATACCTAACTCATCGACTACATCGGTTAACTGCATAACTTGATCTTTAGATAAAAACTGACATTCATCCACGAGTACACAATGGCGTTTTTTATCACTATTGAGCGATTTTATTAGCTCGTATACGTCTTTATTAGCATCATAAATATGTGCATCTGCTTGAAGGCCTATACGTGAGGATACTTTGCCCACTCCTGCTCTATCGTCAATGGCAGCCGTGAGGATCACCGGCTCCATACCGCGCTCTTTATAATTA
Source organism: Pseudoalteromonas sp. 3J6 (assembly GCF_903995135.1). Lineage (GTDB taxonomy): Bacteria > Pseudomonadota > Gammaproteobacteria > Enterobacterales > Alteromonadaceae > Pseudoalteromonas. The sequence continues at coordinate 1,841,176 of NZ_LR877185.1, forward strand.
AACGCTGATTGTAATAAAGTGGTTGATTTACCTGCATTCATTGCAGAGTAGTAAAAGTATAATTGCGCCATGGCCGTGCCTTCAAATAAAAAGTGCGCTTATGCTACCCTAAAGTGCAGAGAATACAAATTTGGAAACGCTATTTTATTTATTTTGCTTCGTGCTCTAGTAACCATTGCTTACGCTCTAAGCCACCAGCATAACCAGTTAGCTTTTTATTTGCACCAATAATGCGGTGACACGGCACAATAATACTGATTGGGTTTTTTCCATTTGCAGCCCCCACCGCCCTCACTGCTTTAGGATTATTTAATTGTATGGCAATATCTTTATAGGTTGCCACTTTAGCAAACGGTACGCTTTGTAATGCCTGCCATACGCTTTGCTGAAATGGCGTACCGCCAGTATCAAGCTCTAAATCAAACTCAGTACGCGTATGAGCAAAGTACTCATTAAGCTGCGCCACACAAGATAAAACATGTGAATTAGTCACCTTATTTAAAGGCGTACTGATATAACTGGTCGGTGGATAAAACCCCACATAACTAATACCGTTTTCAGTTGCCTGAATAATAATATCGTCAATCGGGCTGGGTAAACTGGTTTGCACTATCATAATTGCTGCCAAAGTTGAAAAGTTAAGTAAGATCGAAATGGTGCACAGTTCGCAGATTCAAACGAGCTTGCTGCAGCTTGGGCTTTTTTAACCCCTAAATCGCCATCAAGTAAAATATCGGGTTGGCTTTGACCGCGCAGTTTTGCGTAATTAACCGTCCAAGGGCCAATTCCTTTTAAAGTAAGCCATTGGTCTGAATCATCTTCCTTGGGGTTAATAGCACAAAATTCAGCGAGATTATGCAGTGCATTTTTACGTGCCTGCGGCATTTTAAAAAAAGCAAAATCACTACCTGCCACTACTTCAGGTGTTGGAAAGTACACCTTTCCCTCTTGTTGCTCTGAAAGCTGTTGCACTAATTGAGTCACTAAATTATGCGCCGCAGTTACACTCACCTGCTGACCTAACACAGCGCGAATACCCGCTTCATAGGTTGACCAAATACCCGGTAACCTTAAGCCTTTAGTAAGTGGAAATGCATTATTAATGTGTTCGCTTAAATGCGCCTCAATTAAATAAGTATCTGCATCTAAATCAAGTACACGGCGAATGTTGTTAATAACTGGCTGTAAATATTGCGTATTATCTATATCAATTTGCACCCGAAAATGATGTTTATCTGCAATAAATTCAGCATTAAAGCGGCCTCTACACGATTTATAAGTAAAAGTACGCCCATAACTGGTTGGCGTTAACCACTCTATTGGCTCTATAAGTCGTTTTGCTAAAAACCCATGCAATGCTTGCCAGTTATATGGCGGACGAAAAGGCAAAGTTAAGGTGAGCCCAAGATCAGTTGAGTGCTTGGCGGTTCTGAGCGCTGAGGGCGCGATATTAAGTTGTTTTAAAAAAGCATCATTGAATCGTCGCACACTTTTAAAGCCGGAAGCAAACGCTATCTCGGTAAGCGGTAAGCTGGTTTCTTGAATCAATTTTTTTGCAAAATGGCATTGATTAAATAACCGATATTGAGTTACTGAAAGACCAAAATATTGAGAAAAAAGCCGCCTTAAATAGCGGCTGCTTATTCCTAAACGCGCAGCAAGAACTTCACAATCGCACTCGTGATATTGATCAATTAACTGCTTAGCACGCAATGCAGTGGTTTTTGCTCCCTGCCAAGCAGCACTACCTGGTGCGCTATCGGGCCTGCAACGAATACAAGGCCTAAACCCTGCTTGCGCAGCAGAGTGCGCAAACTGATAGTAGGTTACATTTTTTTCATGCGCAGTGGGCGCGGGGCAAATTGGCCGACAATAAATACCTGTGGTTTTTACCGCTACATAAAAAAGCCCATCAAAACGCGCATCGCGGCTCTGACGCGCTTTTTGCCAATGCTGATTAACCATAAATTGCTCTTATAAGTTATGTAGCGCTTAGCTTAACAAAAACTAGGTATATTACTGGCCATATTCGGCACTAGGGTCTGTTAACCTTTGCGGATTAAAATTTGTTCAAACTAGGGGCGGTTTAATCGCGGCGCGAGGTTTGTAACCTAGTGGGCTAAGTAAAAACCGAGCAAAGCTTCCGCGTCCTGCTCACGCCCCTTACCTACATCCATGTAGGCAACAAAGAGTAAATCGCCCCTAGGCAGAACCCGAAGGGCAGCGCCTGTTTGGCATTGATGCTGCGTTATCGCCTATTTATGGGGAATAACCACACCACTTAGGCGCTGCCTTGCCTAAATACCAAACAGACTGCTGCAAATTTAACCTTAAAAGGTCAACAGACCCTAATCTTTGTTTGCAAAATCAATCAATGCTTGGCCCGTTAAGCGATATATAATCCATTCATTCTGTGGCTCAGCGCCCATGCTATTGTAAAAATCAATCGCGGGTTTATTCCAATCAAGCACTACCCACTCAAAGCGGCCACAGTCTTTGCTTATTGCTCTGTTTGCCAGCTCTTTCATGATAGCTTTACCGGCACCATTTCCACGGCTATCTGGGCTAACATATAAATCTTCTAAATAGAGACCATTCTTACCTAACCAAGTAGAGTAGTTGTAAAAATACACCGCAAAACCAATTGGTTCATCATCTTGTAAACAAATTAAACTGTGCGCTGTTGCGCCGTCGCAAAACAGTGTATCTAAAATTGCTTGTTCATCTGTTTTAACTGCATCTGGCTCTTTTTCGTAAATGGCAAGCTCATTAATAAAATGCAGAATTGTTTTTGCATCACTTGGCTGTGCATCGCGAATTTCTATTGCTGTGTTCATTGTTATTAACCCTTCAAAACGACTTTTATGCCTATTAAATTTAAAATAAAAAGTGCCTAAATAATTATGATAACTTAAGCCATTAATACATTTATTTATACCCTAGCATATCGTTTTTATATTCAATACGTAACTATCACGGGCTTATTTAAATTTAGCCATTACGATATCTAAAAAACAAATTAAAACAGCGCTTTTATAAATGGTAAAAAGTTGTCATTATGGGTAAAAAGTAAAGCAATAAGGGAGTTTAACTAGAATGGGTCATGGTCACTCACATAGTCACGTTGATGATAACCAAAGTGATAAACAGCTCACCCTTGCCGTATTTATAAATGTTTTACTGACTGCAGTGCAAGTTGTTGGTGGCGTATTTTCTGGCAGCCTTTCATTAATTGCCGATGCATTACATAACCTAAGTGATGCGGCCTCTATTTTTATTGCCCTCGTTGCCCGAAAAATTGGCAATAAACAGGCTGATACAACCCATCATTTTGGCTACAAACGCGCAGAAATACTAGCAACCCTTTTTAATAGCACTACGTTAATAGTGATCGGGGGTTATTTAATTTTTGAAGCCATAAATAGTTATTTAAACCCCCAACCTATCAATGGCTGGATCATTGTATGGGTTGCCGCAGTGGCGCTACTCATTGATTTAGTCACTGCGTTATTAACCTTTAAAGCCGGCGCTAAAAACAACATGAATATAAAGGCGGCGTTTATTCATAATGTGTCTGATGCAATGGCATCAATAGTCGTTATTATTGCCGGTACTTTAATCATTTTATACCAGTGGTATGTAGTTGATCTAATAGCGACAATATTAATATCACTATACGTTATTTATCATGGCGTGCTATTACTGAAAGCCAGCTGCAGCATTTTAATGCAAGCAGCACCCATTGGTTTTGATCAGCAACTTATAAGCAAGAAATTACTGCAACAGTTTGCTATTACGCAAATAAAATCCATAAAAGCGTGGCAACTGGACGATACTACCACTCACTGTGAAATTGTGATGCAAACAGATACCCCTATTGAGCTTAATGCCATAAAACACTATTTACATGATGAATTTGCAATTGAACACTGCGTAATTGAGTGTTGTTCACCTTAGTTTGATTATACAAAGTACTTTGTAATTAAAACTGAACACATCTTTATTTTTATGACTTGTGCAACAAAACGCAGAAGGCCTGCTAACAATAATCAACTGCCGTTACGAGCATCTATTTTTAACGCAACGTTATATCTGACCCCCTATAGCTTGCAATAGCATGCATGCAAATAAAAACAATTATCATTAACCTTGCGTTTACTTTAAATTACTCTTAATATTGCGCCCATCATTAATACAACTAAAACCATTCAAACGAAGGACCCGCATGTTTAAAACATCTCTGAGCTTAATAGCATTAATAGTCAGTGGCGCCAGTATTGCAGACGAATCAACGATCCAAAGAAATTTAAATCAAACAGAAATGGAGCACGTTATTGTTTCGGGTAGTCGTGTTTTTGAAAGTATTGATGAGGTCCCTGCTTCCATAACTATTATTAGTCAAAAGCAAATAGAAGCGCATTTAAAAGTTAATCCAGAATTACAAAGCCTTTTAGCACAAATGGTTCCCGGTCTTGCTCCAGATACTGGAAGCTCAAGTAATTCAGGACAAACTTTACGCGGGCGTGCCCCACTGATCATGATTGATGGCGTGCCACAGTCAACGCCACTGCGTAACGGATCATTAGGGGTAAAAACCTTAGATCCAAGCGCAATAGGTCGAATAGAAGTCATAAAAGGAGCAACGTCAATTTATGGTAACGGCGCATCAGGCGGAATTATTAACTATATTACCAAGCAAGCACAAAGCGATGGCCAAACCAAAGGTGAAATAAGCTTATCGAGTCGTTTTAGTGCGGTAAAACTTGAAGAAAGCGCAGGCGCAAGGTTATCTGCAGCATTGAATGGTCGTGCAGATAAATTTAGCTACTTAGTAACTGCAAGCTATGAAGAAAACGGTGTACAACGCGATTCGCAAGGCGATGTTCTCGGTTTACAATATGGTTTATCTGATGCCGTTACACAAAATTACTTCACTAAGCTTGGCTATGACTTTGATGATGAAAAGCAACTCCAATTTAGTTATAACTACTTCAGTTCACAACAAAAAACCGACTTAGGCGATGTTGTTGGTGATATGAGCCTAGGAGAAAAAACCTACGCCATTCATGTGCCGTCAGAATTACAAAAGCAAGGTAAACCACAAGGGCCAGAAGGCAACGAAAATATAACCTTAAAATACACCGACTACGCACTGTTTGAAAACACACAAATGACGTTAGACCTCTATACGCAAGATATAGAAAATGTGTTTTTCTTCTCTCCAAACCTTGCCAATCCTGATGAGAATTATCAAGGTGGTCAATCAGTTATAAGTTCAGAAAAAAAAGGCGCCAGAGCAACTTTTAATACCCAGGTGGACTTTGACTCAGTTGAAGCGTCATTTATTTACGGAATTGATGCGTTAAATGATGTAACTGCACAACCGCTGGTTGATGGGCGTGTTTGGGTGCCAGAAATGGACATGAAAAGTGTCGCGGGCTTTTTACAAACTAAGTGGGTTATTGCTAATGACTTAATAATAAAGGCCGGTGTACGCAAAGAAAATATCGACCTTAGCGTAGATGATTATCGCACGCTTAAATTATGTAAAACGGCCACGCAATGCTCTGTGCCAATTAGCGTAAAAGGCGACACGGTTGATTACAATGCTACGACCTATAACGTGGGCATTAAATACAATCTAGATGAAAAATTCAGCCCCTTTTTAAACTACTCACAGGGATCTGATATATCAGATATTGGCCGCCTACTTCGCTCTGCCACAGTAAATGATATAGGCCTTATTCAAACTCAAGCTTCAATTATCGATAATTATGAAATTGGTTTTAATTCTCAATTTGATGCAGTTCGTTTAGAAGTCGCAGCATATCGAAGCACCTCTGAGCTTGGTACTACAAACAAATTTAATGAAGTAACCGGTGTTTATGAACCGGTTAGAGCACCTCAAGAAATTTGGGGTTATGAAGCCTTAGTAGACTACACCATAAGCCCATCTCTTAAATTACTGGCAACGTATAGTTATGTAGAAGGTAAAAATACTGAAGCAGATATATATTTAGGCTCTAAGCAAATCAGTCCACCAAAAGCCACAGCAAACCTTAACTGGCAGCCTACGGATACCCTGTCACTAACATTAAGTTACTTGTATGTGGGTGATAGAAAACGCTTTGAGCCTAATGATAATAGTAAATATGTTGGCGATCAGGGGCCTGTCGATAACTACACGGTTTTTAATTTAAGCGGTCAGTATCAGTTTGCAGACAACTGGAAAAGTTTTATCGGGGTAGAAAACTTATTTAACCAAGACTACTTCCCAGCCCGTGCACAATCTTACACCTATGGTGGATACAACATTAAAGGTTTAGGTACCACGGCCACAGTAGGTGTTACTTATCAATTTTAATCACTTACGCGTTCATACTTTTACGGTATGAACGCGCTTATACCCTCAACTAACTTGCTGATCTAAAATACAAATAACAACCTGTCCATTTATCAACCAGCAATGCAAACTTAAACGAGAATCAAACTCAATATTAACCATATGATTTATAAGTAAATTACTTGCAATTCTGTGCCTATATACTAGACTAGCCACAATTAGAATTTTTAGGATAAGCGCTATGAAAGGTAATCAAAAAGTAATCGACGCCTTCAATACATTGTTAGCTAACGAATTAGCTGCTATTGACCAGTATTTTATTCATTCTCGTATGTACGACGATTGGGGCCTAAACAAACTTTATGAGCGTCTTAACCATGAAATGGAAGAAGAAAAAGACCACGCTGACTGGCTAATTAAGCGTATTCTTTTTTTAGAAGGCGTACCAAACATGACTAAACGTCGTGATCTGTTAATTGGTGACGATGTAAAAAGCATGATGCAAAACGACTTAACCTTAGAACTTGAAGTGGTTGAGTGTGTTAAAGAGGTTATTGCTATCTGTGAACAACAGCAAGATTATCAATCTCGTGAAATTTTAGAAAAGCTATTATTTGATACCGAAGAAGATCACGTCTACTGGTTAGAGCAACAACTGGGTCTGATTGACAAAATTGGCACTCAAAACTATCACCAAGCTCAAATGGGCGAATAAGGACTTATATTATGAAAGGCGATAAAGACGTTATTGCAGCACTAAATAAAGTACTTGCTAATGAGCTTGTGGGTATTAACCAATACTTTTTACATGCACGCATGTTTAAAGATTTTGGTTTTAGTAAACTAGACAAAGCTGATTACAAAGTATCGATACAAAAGATGAAAAACGCCGACCGTTTAATTGAGCGTATTTTATTTTTAGAAGGCCTGCCGAACCTTCAAGATTTAGGACGTTTACGTATAGGCGAAAACAGCGAAGAAATGATTGCTGCTAACATGAGCTTTGAACTTGATACAGTAGACGAGCTACGTGCTGCGATTAAACTCGCTGAAAGTAAGAAAGATTACATTAGCCGTGAAGCGCTCGATAACATTTTAAATGAGCAAGAAGAGCAAATTGATTGGCTAGAAACACAGCAACTACTGATCAAAAACACTGGGCTTGAAAACTACTTACAATCGCAACTGTAAGTTAAAGTTATAAATACAAAAAAAGCAGCTAAGGCTGCTTTTTTTATGTTTAATTTTTACATGTTATACCAATTCGTTTAGGTAGGCCTATTTATGTAGATTACTATTAAGCCACTTGATCGGTTATATCTGCAATTTGAATCAGTTTACGATTGAGGATCTTTTTAGTACAACAACAACACTTACCGCATTGGCTGCCCACTTTAAGCTCTTTAGTTAGCTCGCGCATGGTAGTAGCACCATCGTCGATGGTTTGCTCAATTTTTTTATCGGTCACACCGTGACAAAGACAAACATACATGAATACAAACAACTCTCAATTTCATTTAGTGGGTTTATATTAATCTAAACGAAAATAGTTATCAATTGGTTTTTGATCAAAAATTAAATTTTTTGCATTTTTTTGGCCAACGCCACTTAAGTTGAGAATTCGCGGCAGCTTGATAATTGTTTGAATTTAAAGCAAGGTGTAGCACTCAGATTGAGATTTATTAACTAAAGTCTCGCCTTGAATTTAAGTAGGTTTAGGTAAATAGTTGAATGATTAAAATGAATTACATTAAGTCTGAAGAAGCCTTAATGTATAAATATAGAATTAATGCGTGAGCTATTTCCGGTTTATGCCATTTGCAGACAGTGGTAACGCCGTTTTAAGCGGTAAATTGCTGTTGGCTAAAATAAGTGAGGCACGAACAAAAAGCCAACTGTAATTTGTCCGACTTGAAAGCCCTTGTTATGTGTTCACTTTAAATTCCATTATGAACTTAGTTTCTTCAACACAGACAACTTGAAAACCATGAGATTCATAAAGTTTCACGAGGTGCTCTTCACAACGAAGATATATAGCTGGTATTTGTAACTCAATTGACTTTGATTTAGCAAATTCGATTAGTGCTGTTGATATACCTTTCCCTCGATGTTCTATAGGTACATAGATTCCATCTAGCCAATGGTTATAGCTAGGATAGTCAGAGTATTCGCGATATTTTAATTCTCCAGCTCCTGCTAATTCACCGTCAATATGAGCTACAAATGCGGTTCGGTTTGAAATTGAAGAAACCTTTTCGATAACATTTTCTAGCGTCGCTTCCGAATCCTTATGATCCCACTCATTAAAATACCAATTGGCGACAACCTCAATTTCACTCGGACAATCTACTAAATTTGAAATTTTCACAATACCTCGATGACACATAACGCTTGCAGTAAAATTTGTCCGTTGACTGCACTTGTTAGTTTTCTGTTACTGATACCAACTTACCGTCTATTGAAAGGCTACCGTCTCGAATCAAAACTTCACCCGACCAAATTGAACCATAAAACTTATTATCAAAGTACAGTTCTTTTTTGTACTTACCTACAACTTCAAGCTTATGTTGATTTGATTTGGTTCCAAATATAATAGTATGTCTCAACGGCGACGGTGATGATTTACCAACCGTAGATATTGGCATTAAACCGGGAGCATAAGGTACGATAATTTTAATTGTAAGCCCCGGATGAGTGACGTTATATGCAACCCAGTTATCGTTAATTCTTTTTCCAGTATCCGCACCAGTGACACCTAAAATACTAGCGCAGCCAGTAATGAGTAATACAATACTGACAATGACTAATTTACTTAAAATGTTCATCTACTCTCCATTGAAAACTAACGCCGCGCTCTGCGGAAATTTAGGAGCGCCAGCGAGTAAATTTTCCGTAGCAGCGTCTTGTTATATTTCACTTCCCTTTTGCTCGCGAAATTACTCCCATCATGGAGTGAGAAAATTGTCCAATTTCAGCTTTTTCATCAAGTTTATCTGAAACATACTTACCTGTAGTTGCAGCCGCACCAAGGGGAAGTAACGCACCTAAGAAAGGAGCTAAAACGGGAAACATAGTTACACCTAATGTACCACCAGCAATTAAAGCTGTGTATTTATGCTTTGCTTGATATTTATCATTAAATAATGAAACTTGCTTCTCATGTTTCGATATTGCTCTTTCAATATGGGAGCACACTTCAGCAGCAACATACCCTAAATCTTCGACCTTGGTATTAGGTAAGCTGTTAACTAAATCTCTTAACTCTCTTCTAAACTCAATATTTTCATCTGTCTTTCTCAATGCCACAAGTTGCGAGTCTTCAATATTAGCTAAATAATCAAGTCTTTTAGATGTAAGAGACTGTAAAATTGCTGATGTAGATGGGTCAAATGACGCAACTTCACCAGCAGATGCATTCTTCATATTTGCAATAAGCTGGTAATAATGCGCCTGCGCATTAACACACAGAAATGGATGACTCCTAAGTTCATCTGCATTTTCTAGTAAATGATAATTTGGCATAATACGTTCAAAGATCGCATTAGTTACAACACTTGCATCACCATTCGAAAATAACTCATTACACCAATCTTCTGACCTCCACTGCCTCATTTCAGCTTTATAATTTTCTAATTCTACTTTCACAGACTCCCCTGGCTCAGAACCTGGTGAAACAAAAAGTCTTGCCTCTTCTATCTTTTGAAAGTATTGGTCGGGGTGATTTGTAGCGAACTCCATTATATCTTGCGGGCGCGCTATACCTGAATCGACATAATGTGAAAACACATCGGTGATAAGTTGAACACTATTTTCTTGCGTTTGCTGATCGTGTTCTTCAAGTGATTTTTCAAAGCTTGGAAAAACAATAAATGGCGGTAGATCAAACTCGTCACCTTTAATGTCAGACAAATGCAATATGAAAAAAGCCATTTGAAGGGGTATGACATGATTAAACTTTTCTTCATCACGTTTTTTTTCTAACCACGGCATGACAGGGTCTGGAATTAAAACTGTATCGGAATAGAGAAGTGATTTACGTGTAGCATTTAACTGTGTTTGTAAAAAGCGACTACTCCCTCCCAAGTTCAATTTACATGCATCTAATTTCTTGGCTGCACTAAAAGCTTTACCACCTTCTTCTGAATATAATTTCTTAAGATTTTTTTCGAGACTTGAAAAGGCCATCATAGACTTTTCAGCTCTTTTAGGGTTCTCTCTTAAAACAGATGCCATTCCTTGAATTGAGTCAGAGAAGCTCTCCAATGGAGAAAAATCACGTGGCAAACAGCCTGTAACGCAGAGGAAAAACTCCGTTAATATCTCAAAATACCTATCTTGATAAATAATTAAATCGTGTAATTCCTGCTGACTCACTTAAAGACTCCATTTGAAATATAACGCTTACATAAGCGGAAAATTATAGTTGGCTAAAATTTTGAGGAACGAAAAACAGCCAACTGTAAATTTTCCGTTTAATGTTCTTGTTAGGTTTCATTCTCGCCTTGGACCTCAGGCATTTCCTCTTTAGCTTCTTGAATTAAATAACCAACTAAAATAACTAATTCAAATACAGAAAAGGTAAATATCAGGGTAGAGAAATTAAAAGTTATAAAATCAAAAAGTACCGTATGAGGGAGTAAATATGCAGTCCCTGTTACGATTAAACCAATTATTATTAAAGTGAATACACTTTTGAATGTTTTTAAATGTAATGAGGTTGCTATTCTACGCACAAACAATAAACCAAGCTTATTAAATTCATCCTCTAACCTGAGAATATATCTATAAAAACATTCAGGATCTTGCTTATTAATTACAACAAGTTGTTCTTGTAGTAAATCTAAGGCGTCAAGCTTTGAATTAATAAAAATAGCATCATCCCATTCAGCATGATTGCTTTCTAATAATGGATAAATAACCTGTTCTTTGTACTGCCTTATTTCAATTTGTTCTGTGTGTTTATATTTATCAAGAAATTCACCTAACATATCTCTTATAGCCACTACTTGATTATTATATGAATCCCTTAATCCTTTTATATAATTCGTAAAAAGTGCGATGGAGAGAACAGCACATAACGTAAATATTAAAGTAGAATTCTTTAAAGCCGTTAAAATGTCACTTCTTAATATTTCTTCATTATTAAGTAAATATATAATATTTAATGATATTACGATTAAGCTAATACTTAATATTCGAAACCAAGACTTGCGAAGTAATATCATTTGAAACCTAACAATTTAATAGTGCGCTCATCGCGCATATTTCTGCCGACTTAACGCTCATTTATCTACTTTATATAGTTTTAACAAATTACCTAAGGCATTACTATCACTAAGTTTTCTAAATTTTTTAGGTAAAGTTAAATGAACCAATATGCGGGCAGCGCTCATTTTCATGAATATATGCGCAAAGAGCAGTTTAACCAATCAATTAACGACGATATTCAGCCAATCTCGATGACCGATTATCGCTCATACCCGAATTCTTTTGTAGCGAGCTAAGCTTAAACTCCATAAACACCGGAGTACAACTAAGCGTTTGGTATTGGTTTCTAAAAAGTATGTTAATCCGCGCTACTTAGTTCTCATAAAATTATAATGGAGCTGTATCAATATTGATTTGATAAGGCTTACTGACAAAGTCAGCCATTTTTATACACTCCTTAACTGCAAATCCTCGTCCTTTGTAGCTTGCGAAAGCAACATGAGTATTATCAGTTAACACTGCATATAATCTATAGTTATGTGTGTAGCCTTTTCTTGGTATAGCTTTAAAACCTTTAATATCTGATAATTGATAAACACGTTTAAAAATAGTATATAAACTACTCGACTTTAATTCCAAGGTTTGTTTCGCGAGATCAAAACGACATACATAGCCACCAAACGAGCCACTCCAACCTAGCCAGCATATAAACCCAGATACCCATATCGGTAATGATTTTGCTTCATCAGAATTAAACACATTAATTAGCCCGATAAATAAAAAGAAACCACACAACAAAACTAGCAATAATCTAGTTAACCTTGGTTGTCGATAAATAGCTAGCTCACTAGATAGTTCTTTAAAATACATTACAGCACTCCGTATTTAACTAAGCCGGCAATGGCTGTAAAAACAAAAAATGGCAGGGATAATTTTATTAGCGATTTGCGATCCCATATTTCAATGAAAACAAGATCCTCTCTATTAAAATCTACATCTTCCAGATGAGAGTTTGAATTAGCTTTTGTGCTATCATGAGCAATTTGTGGTGAAATATCTAATTCGCTTTGAGCAAACCTTATCGGCGTTTTATTTGGCCAATCCGATATGGTTTCAGCAGTAATAATATTATATTTTTTATATAAAAACGAAATGAACATCTTAGCATCTGTATACTGTTTAAATTCATATAACTGATCAACAAACTTAATTTGATAAGGGCCTTGCGCGCCTATACTACTTAATTCAAATGATAGTGTATCAAACGATGTAATAACTTTACTTCTTTGAAAGTAACCCCATAATGCGGTTTTTAAATTAAGCTGTTTTTCTGTCCCGTTAAACTCTAAGCGGCTCTTTCGACCAAAAAGCAATATAGATATACTTAAAAAGAAGCTTGCAGAAATCGCGAAGAAAATACTTTCCCCTCCTTCGCTTGTTACTGTCATCACAATGCTGGTAATTCCAGGAATAAGCATAATAAACGCAAAAATTTTGCTTGTCATTTCGCGTCTTGAGGGCATTGTTGTATTACCACTTTGATCTGTTTTGAGAACTTTTTTTACAAGCTTGGATAGATTGTTATATTCCATTACTTCAACCTTAAAAAGTTAATTATTACCTTATTTACATTAACATAAAGTAGCTAAGTAAATCTTATCTCACGCTACTCATATTATTCCTTATATAGGAGCCAAATTGCTATTTCCAATACAATAGTTAGTTCAAGTCAGGGAAATCTTAAATGTATTTGATATGAAAGAATGACCGTCCGGTTGTCGCTAACAGCCGAAGTTCGGCTCAGTGCCAATTTCAATCATGCAGTATACCTTCCCTCTGCCTCAAAACGCTCTAGAGTAAATACTTTATAGGTCCCTTTGAGCTAATTTATACGTTCACTCATTTTAGAAAGACAATAATTTTGTGCCACAATGTAATCGCTAAGCTAAAAGCTTATTACCATCATGGGTAGTTAACTATCCCTAACGGATGAGTGTCATAGGATAGTTATTAAATCCGCTATATGCTTATTTAGTTGCTGTTGTTGGTAACTTTGTTGAGAAAAACCCAGCCAGTGCAATAAATACAAACGATATCGCTAAACAAGCCGCTAACCCATATAGCTGAAAAATCCAGCCTGACAATACTGTACCAATCAAACGCCCCATCGCATTAGCCATATAGTAAAAGCCAACATCGAGAGAAACACCGTCGGCATCTGCCATGCTAACAATCAAATAACTGTGCAGCGATGAATTAATGGCGAACAGTACACCAAACAACATTAAACCAGCGATGAGTACTGTTTTTACTTGCCAATTAAAATACAGGGATAAGGCTATACCTAATGTAACCAGTGCCAGTAAACTCGCCCATTTGGTTGTTTCTGTAGCAGGCGAAAACCCTTCTTTGAGGTTCATTACCTTAGGTGCGATAGATTGTACGAAACCGTAACCAATCACCCATAGTGCCAAGAAGCCGCCTACAGTCCAATGATCCCAATTAAAGGCTTGCGACAAAAATACGGGCAGTGCAACCACAAACCAGACATCACGGGCACCAAACAAGAATAGTCGTGCAGCCGACAAGAGGTTAATTGAACGACTTTTTGAGAATATATCGGTGAACTTAGGTTTGCTCTTCGCTTTTCCTAAATCACTTTTTAAAGCGTAAAGGCTGTAACACCATACAAGTGCCAATACACCTGCCATCAGCAAAACTGCACCTTTAAACGAAAATAAGGTTAACAGTAAACCACCCAAGAAAAAGCCAACGCCTTTTAAAGCATTTTTGGATCCTGTTAATATAGCTACCCATTTAAAAAGCGTGCCTTCTTGCCCATCGGTAACCAACGACTTGATAGCACTTTTAGCACTCATTTTATTTAAGTCTTTGGCAATACCAGAAAGCGCTTGGGCAATCATCACATATACAACTGTTAACCATTCAGAGGGAACAGCTAGCATGAGCAAGGCAACAATTTGAATAGCCAAACCAATGTTCATGGTTTTATTTAGCCCTAGACGAGCACCTAAGAAGCCGCCAATCAAGTTGGTTACAACGCCAAAGATTTCATAAAACAAAAACAGCATAGCAATACTAAGCGGGCTATAACCTAACGCATGGAAATGAAGCACTACTAACATACGTAGTGCGCCATCCGTTAAGGTAAATGCCCAATAGTTGCCTGTGACCACGAGGTATTGTTTAATATCGTCTGATAATGATGCCAAGCGCTTCATAGTGTCACATTACCCTTTTATTGATAGACCAACTTTACGAGTAAGCTCAGCTGTTCTATTCGCGTATCCCCACTCGTTGTCATACCATGTATACAGCTTCACCTGAGTAGTGTTAACGACCATTGTTGATAGCGCATCGATAATGCTTGAACGCGGGTCAGTTTTATAATCAATTGACACTAGCGGCTTTTCTTCATAGCCCAAAATACCTTTTAACTCGCCTTCAGCCGCTTCTTTCAGCCAAGCGTTAATTTCAGCTTCAGTTGTTGGACGCTCAACTTCAAATACACAATCAGTTATTGATGCATTTGCCAGTGGTACACGAACGGCGTGACCATTTAATTTGCCTTTTAATTCAGGGAAAATATGGGTAATAGCCGTTGCTGAGCCTGTAGTGGTTGGAATAAGACTCATGCCACAGGCACGCGCTCTACGCAAATCTTTATGCGGTGCATCTAAAATGGTTTGAGTATTAGTTATATCGTGGATGGTCGTCATTGAACCATGTTTGATACCGATTTTATCCTGTAATACTTTTATCACTGGTGCTAAGCAATTTGTGGTGCAAGACGCTGCTGTAACAATAGCATGTTGTTCAGCATTATAAAGGTGGTCGTTAACCCCCATCACCACATTGAGTACGCCTTCTTCTTTCACTGGTGCAGTGACCACTACTTTCTTAACACCCTGATCTAAGTAGGCTTGCAGTAGAACGGTTTTTTTCATTTTACCTGATGCTTCAATGACGACATCACATTCAGACCAATCCGTATCGTTAATTGCTTGATTTTGAGTGACCCGAATAGCTTGACCGTTGATTATCACATTATTGTCATCATTAGATACATCCTGTGACCAAGTGCCATGCACTGAATCGTACTTTAATAGGTGTGCCAGTGTTTCTGCGTTGCCAGCAGGATCGTTGATTTGCACAAACTCAATATTTTGCCAACCAAAGGCTGCTCTAAGCGTTAATCGGCCCATGCGGCCAAAACCGTTAATACCAATTTTAATTGTCATAGTTAAACTCCTACTTTTTGATATTCATTAAAAAATGAAAGTTGCACAGGATTAGAAAGCGCCTTAGGGCGTACTTTCTGTACTTGGTTAATAATGCTTGTCTTGTTGTAACCTAACTCATACATCAGTATTCCAATCACTAAGCCCGTGCGACCTGAACCGCCTTTACAGTGCACAGCTATCGTGCCCTGACTACGCAAAATAGCTAACACGTCATTAAGGTAAGATCTGAACGCCGTTGCAAAGTCATCATTAGGCGCATCATCATCTAAAATAGGTAACTGAAACCATTTTATGCCTTGTTCGTTACAAACTTGAGGTAGTGTTTCGGCCTCGTTTTTCTTTATTTCTGCGTCATACATCAGAGTGACAATCGCTTGTGCTCCCGCATCTTTGAGTTGCCTTACCGATGCTGTTAAATCAACCTCTTTCGTTCCTGGGCATGGCGTAAATATAAAACTAGCGCCATTATCAAGTGTTAGTTTGTCATAAGGGTGAGTTTGCATAAGAGTCCTCTTAATTATTCGTTAAACCAATGTTTTGTTCTGTTTACAATCGCGACGAGAGATAGCATCACAGGCACCTCTACAAGTACGCCAACCACGGTTGCTAGCGCTGCACCTGAATGCAAGCCAAAAAGAGAAATTGCTACAGCTACAGCCAACTCAAAGAAATTTGATGTACCAATTAAGCACGATGGAGCTGCAATGTTATGTTTAAGCTTGATTTTTAGCGCAATAAAATAGGCAATGATGAAAATGCCATACGTTTGAATAACCAGCGGAATCGCGATTAGCAAAATATTGAGTGGTTGGTCTAAAATAGTGTTAGCTTGAAAGCCAAACAACAGCATAACTGTGGCTAATAAACCAATGACAGAAAATGGTTTTAACTTTTCTAACAAGGCTGTGATAGTTGCTTCATCACGACCTGAGGCATTTAAATGCTTTCTGGTCAATATCCCTGCAATTAAAGGCAATAGCACATACAACACAACCGAGGTAAACAAAGTTCCCCATGGCACATGAATATCCGATACCCCCAGCAGTAATCCTGCAAGTGGGGCGAAAGCAAAAATCATGATAATGTCGTTAACCGACACTTGAACTAACGTATAGTTTGCATCGCCTTTAGTAAGTTGTGACCAGACAAATACCATTGCCGTACATGGCGCTACGCCAAGTAAAATCATTCCTGCGATATATTCTTGTGCAGTTTCTGGTGAAACAAAATCGGCAAACAATCCTTCAAAGAAAAGCCAACCCAATGCAGCCATAGAAAATGGTTTGATAAGCCAGTTAATCACTAAAGTTAACACAAGTCCCTGTGGATTTTTACCCACTTCTTTAATTGTTGAGAAATCTATTTGTACCATCATGGGGTAGATCATTACCCAAATGAAGATGGCAACGACGATGTTAACATGCGTCACTTCGAGCTCTGCGATTGCTTCAAAAAGCGGCGGATAAATAACCCCCAATGAGACACCTGTAGCAATAGATATCGCGACCCAAAAAGATAAATAGCGTTCAAAAAATCCCATAATGATCCTCCCTAGTTACAGCAGCTTGCTACACGCGTGGGACGATCACCCATCGCATTTAATCTAGCTAGCTCTTGTTCAATGAAAGTGGGATCATTCACTACCGTTGATGTAATAGTTTGCTTCATCCACTCTGGTAGTGTTGGATTGATCGAATAAAAAACCCATTGCTGGTGTTTTCTATCGGATAAAATGCCCGTTTTTCTGAGTTGTGCTAAGTGACGAGAAACTTTAGGTTGACTCTCTTCACTCAGAGCAGTCATCAGCTCACAAACACATGCTTCACCTTCAACAGCAATAATTAATAGACTTTTCAAACGAATATCATCAGCTAGCGCTTTGTAAAAAGTAGTTGGTGTGATTGGCGCTGGTTTTTGCTTTTCTTTTGTTAGCAAAAACATTTTAAGCCGTTCATTTAGCTCTTGTAGTGTTTTTTCAAACGGGTTGGCTTCTTTGCGGGAACGAGGCTCAGGAAAATCCCATGCAAGGCAATTAGTGCCATTAACTCGACTATCGCATTCTTTGGCCGCTTTATCACACAGGGTAATAACAAAATCAAAATGGATATTGCTAACTTCATCAAGGTGTTTTGAGCGTAAACCATCGGTACGCAACCCAAAGTGTTCAATAGCTGATAGCGTTCGGCTGTCCACATTATTTGGCTCAGTACCGGCGCTGTAAACCTCATACTCACCTTTACCATGATGTTTTAACAACGCCTCGGCCATGATAGATCTAGCCGAGTTTTCAGTGCACAAAAATAGAATTTTCATAACCACTCGCATAACAAATTTGTTATATAATAAATTTGTTATGCGAGTGGTGCAATAGTCATCGTTGAAAAAGAAATAAATAGGAATATTGTTTGAACGATACTGTCAGTCTTTACTCAATCATTTATTTTCATCACAGTTTAATGAACGCCTTTTTTAGAGTTAGTTTTCCATTATTAAATTGATGCTTAGAAACTCTGTTGGGTGGCGTCTTCGGCTTAACCAACCTACCTTTTGACGTAGGTCGAATAAGTGGCGAAGCCATGCGTTCCACAATCAACTTGGCAATGAGAGTCCGCGAAAAATACTAGAATACGAAACACCTGCGGAACGATTTAAGCTGTATGTTGCATAGAATGGTTGAACTCACAGCGCTAAGCGGAACTTCAATCAAAACATAAGAATTATTAAACCTAAATATTTTATTGTAAAAATTCAGTAAAATTTTTTATTCATATTATACTTTTTTATTATTGCTGTAATTTTGGATAACTATGTTAAACAATTATTCTGTGCGTACCCGTTTAGCCGTGCTTGCATTGCTGCCAATTATGATTTTTTTAATTACATCGTTTTTTTCAATAAACACAATGGGAAGGTTAGTAGCAGGGATTGATAGTTTATACGACGACCGTGTCGTACCACTTAAGCAAATTAAGCATGTGTCAGATAATTACGCCGTAAATATTGTTGATTTACTTCACAAGTATCGTGCTGACTCTATTACCAAGTCAGAACTCTTAGTAAATATTAATGATGCTAGAAATACGGCTGATAATGAATGGAAAGCTTACTTGAGCACAAAGCTAACAGTTGAAGAAAAGCGCTTGGTAGATAACGTTGAAAAGAAACTAAAGCCTGTGCTTATGCATTTGAATAATTTAATTGTAAGCATTAATAATGGTGAGTTTTTATCACTACCACAAAATAAATTTGTTTATGAGCTTTACCAACTCTTTGATCCGCTTAGTGCCAGTTACCAGGCTTTAATTGATTTACAACTTAAAGAAGCGAGTGACTTTAGAGTCAAAGCTGATGAAAATTATAAATTAATAAAGTTAATAATGAGTGCCACGATCGCAATATTAATTTTACTATTACTGATTGTTGCCTACTTTATTTACTGCTCGATACAAAATCCATTAATGTCATTACGCGATACCATAACGAATATTGCAACCAATGCCGATTTAACAGCTCGTGCTAAGGTTCAGGGTAAAGACGAAATTGCAGATACCGCATCTAACTTTAATGATATGTTACTTCGGATCCAAGATTTAGTAAAAGATATGGCAGGAGCAACACTAACACTTGCTTCAGCAGCTGAAGAAATGAACTCAATTAGTATTCAAGTAGCCAGTACAGCAACCCAGCAAGAGCAACAATCAGCTATGATTGCAACTGCAATTACCCAAATGAGTAGTGCAATAGAACAAGTTGCTCAAAACGCGCAAATAACCTCTGATAAAGCCACAAGTGCTGACATAAAAGCAGGCCAAGGTCAGCAAGCTGTTGCTGATAATATCGAGTCAATAAATACGCTTTCAACTTTGGTTAATACAAATACGCAGCTTATTGCAGACCTAAATACTCAAACCAATGATATAAACCAAGTTGTGATGATGATTCAAGGTGTGGCTGAGCAAACAAACTTGTTAGCTTTAAATGCAGCCATTGAAGCAGCAAGAGCTGGAGACTCTGGTCGTGGATTTGCCGTTGTAGCCGATGAAGTAAGGCAACTTGCCCACAACACTCAAAAAGCAACCGCTAGCATTAATGAAATGATCACAAAACTACAAGGTATGGCTCAGCAAGCAGTTAGTGCTATGAGTAACGCTGAAAGCAGTGCTAAAGAAAGTGTTGACCATGCTAATTATTCTTCACAGGTGCTCAGCGAAATTAACCAAGAAGTCACCGAAATTGCAGATATGAACACTCAAATATCAACCGCAACTCAGGAGCAAAAAATGGTCGCAAATGAGCTAAGCAGCAATATTAATGAATTTAGTTCTAGTATTACTTCGGTTAGCGAAAGCTCGCAACAAAATGCTCAAGCATCGCAAGAGCTCGCACAGCTTGCGGCAATGCTACAAGGAAAAGTCAATGTATTTAAAGTTTAGGTGCTTTAATTTTGAGGCATATTAGCGGTTATACTTTAAATAAAAACCTTATATGCCATCATTTAAATGATTAAATGATGGCATATTGGTTATTTTAAGCGCAAGTTTGATTAGACAATATAGTTATCCAATCACTGGGGTTTGAAAGTATAAACTGATATGAGCTGCCATCTTGCGTGAAAACCTCTATCGCATCAGCTGTTATTGGCACAAGGCCTGCGCCCTTGCCTTTACATTCAACCACTTTTAAAATTGTTTCGCGGGCAATTGTGTATTGTTCTAACCCCAATTTTTCATTAAAAGGTTCAAAATTTAAGTCGGTTTGCGTGATCCAAAACTTTCCGTCCGCTTTCATAACTCCATTTTGAATGGTTGCCATTGTTGATTTAACGATTGTTCCTTGCATATTTTAATCCCTTCACATGTATATAATTTCAAATTGCTCAACTTCCATCTGTTTATTATTACAGCTGACTTGATAGCTCAAAGCAAGTTTATTTGTGCACTAACACCACAAAGAGACCTATTAAATTTAAAAGTTACCCGCATATATTTACCTGCTTTAAACTTTGTGGAATAATCGCCCTCCTCTTAGGGGAGTAGCCCGCTCAGTAATGAGTAAACTTATCAACATAATTGCACCTTAAGTGCATGGTAAGTTTGTAATGTTGTAGCAAGCGTTATCGGCGAGACCTAGGTAGACACTATCCTCATGGCGGGAGATAGCTGTTTGCCTTGGTTTAATATTCCCGCCTGAAGATTATATTAATGGATATTTTTTTAACCTCTACCGTCACTGTTGCCCTTGCCGAAATTGGCGATAAAACTCAACTTCTATCGCTATTACTTGCGGCACGTTTTCATAATAAAATAGCGCTTATTTTAGGCATTCTCGCTGCTACTATTATTAATCATGGTTTATCTGCCTGGTTTGGTGATTGGCTGAGCGGAAACTTTGCCGTCGAATACTTACCTTGGGTAGTCAATATAAGCTTTATTGTTGTTGGCTTATGGCTGCTTATTCCCGATAAAGACGAAGACGTTAGCCACAACTACGATCGTTATGGGGCATTTTTAGTGGCTTTAATTTTATTTTTTATCGCTGAAATTGGCGACAAAACTCAAATAGCGACTGTATTATTGGGTGCACAATATCAATCCGTTTTGTGGGTAACAATTGGTACAACTCTTGGTATGCTGATCGCAAATGTACCTGTTATTTATGCTGGTAAGGCGTTACTAAAAAGAATTCCATTAAATACAGTAAGAGCTATTGCCGCCACCGTATTTGTATTATTAGGTGTTTATGGCTTAATAACCATGGTGTGATTAAGTAACCTACAACAAAAAACCGCTTACCTAAAGTAGGTAGGCGGTTCAAGGAAGTATAAGCAGTTATCGTAGAATAAAAATGAGCCTCTTTTACACTCGGTTAATACAATAGCACCCTTTTGTGTTGGCAATTAACAATGATGAGTTAAAACCAGCCTGTAAATTACTTATCACGGTCTCTACAAACCCGCTACCTTGTGAACAAGCCAACCCTTCTGATAAAGGGCCTGCATAAACAAACTCACCATTTTTATCAATTAAAACTGCGGCTGGCGTTGCCGGAACCACTGACTTTAGTTGGCTATTGAGTTTAAATGTTTGCACATCAACGCCCTGATTTTTCGCAAAGCGCTGTAAGGCTGATAAGTGCGGTTTAGCTTGTATTGTACAGCCACAATTATCTTCAGTGATAATAAGTAGTTGCGCACTATCTTTGTTTTGCCAAACAACGTGTTCTTTAAATTGCGAAAACCAGTTACGGCGCTCAAGCATTTTATTCTCATCAAAAGGCTTTAATTGACCAAGTTGAAAATACACTAAGCCCGACACAACAACCACAAACCACACACCAATCAATGCAAAAGTAAAATAGCGCTTATTAGTTAAATTTTGCAATACTTTGCTCTAATACATCGATACTGACATCAATCATTTGTACCTTAGCGGTAAGTTGATCAACAATTTTTCCGTCTTCATATTGGCGTTGACGCATTTGATCTGTGCTTGTTGCAATCTGCTCAGTATTGCCAGCCTGTTCAGCAACTACTTGCGCAACTGAGTCAGAACTTGTGGATACGGCCTGTATTTGCTCGCTCATGGAAGAGATATTCTCTTTCATGGTGGCACTAATTTTCGTAAGTTCTACAACAAACTCAACACACTGATTCATGGATTGTGTTGAAGTACGGCTGTTATCCACTAAATCTGTTAATGTAGATGCTATTTTAGCTGTTGTTTTCTGGCTGTTATTCGCTAAAGAACGAACCTCATCTGCAACTACAGCAAAACCACGACCATGCTCACCGGCTCTAGCAGCTTCAATTGCGGCATTTAACGCTAGCAAATTAGTTTGATCAGCTATACCTGATATCTCATTCAATAAGCTTGTAATTACATCTCCAGCAGCCACTAAATGACTTAATTGCTCTTCGGTATTAGTTAATAACGTGAGCAACTCTTTACTCTTACTGTCTGTTTGTAACACTTCTTGTAAAGCAACATGGGCAGAGTCGGTAATGTTGCTCACTTGCTGCTTTAAAATATTGCTTTCTTGCTCAACCAGTTTAAAACCATGAGCAACTTGTGAACCTGAATTAGCTATATCATCAGTTTGTGTATTTCGGTGCTTAGCACTGTCTGCCAGCTCATCATGGACATTTATTAACTCTTGGGAGTTATTTTTTAATGAATCAGATTGCGTTTGCACCTGCTTAATAACATCCGACAAGTATTCTAGTAGCGTGTTAAAACCTACCACTGCACTGCTATCTGTATCATCTGCTCGCATTGAAAGTTTTATTTGATTTGGGTCTTGCATTATTTGCTCTGTGGTATGACTTAACGACAAACCAGCTTGGCGTTCACGCTTTAATGTCACTGCAATAAAGCCAGCAACAAGCGCTTCAACTATGGCATAGGCAGCGTGAATAAGCACAGTTGAAAAAGCTAAACGATCAGGGTCGAAAACATAAAACCCAGTATTTTGCGTTTGTAAATAGTAAAAAGATAAATGATGAATAGCAACAAACACAATAGCCGTAATAAACACTCGCCATTCAACAAACATTATCAGCATGGCTAAGAAAATAAATATTTCGAAATGGACCTCAATAAGCCCATACGCTTGCTGAATATGCAAAAATGAAAACATCATGATTGCAGCAGCAACAACATGAGGTGTAACTTTACTTTCGGGTTGGGTTTTTAATAACCAAATAGGAAGCAAGCACAAGGGCAAGCCGACCAGAAACGCCTCTGTTAGTGTATCGAAATAAAGGCCGATACCAACAGATTCGACAAACAAAAAACAGAATATGATTGTAAACAATCGACTCACACTAGACATAAAAACCTTAATTAATTTTGTAATAAATTAAACACGCTAGTTGTTAGTATAGCCCTTAACAACTGGCAATTTTTTATTTTAAATCAAGCCGAACATTATCAATTAGGTTGATTTAAAATTTTTTAGTGCGCTACTTAACAATTGATAGTATTTGTTTAAAAGTAGACGTCCCTGCTTTTTTTGTCCATTGGAATATTATTGTTTCAGCACATGATATTACTGCTCCTGCTTGACGAAGCTGCTCAACTGCAATGGCTTTGTGCTCTGCATTTCTTGAGGCTATTGCATCTGTAGCAACAGTCACTGCATAACCATGTTGTAGTAAATCTAAACAAGTTTGTAATACACAAACATGCGCCTCTGTACCAGTAACTACTACATGAGGGCGCTGCAATAGCGAAATAGTATCTAAGAACCCCTCTTCGGCGCAGGCACTAAAGCTTATTTTTTCAATATACTGCGCGCTAGGTAAAGCTTGCTTTATTTTCTCATCACTTTCACCTAGCCCTTTTTTATAATGCTCTGTAATTATTGAAGGAATTTGATGAATAGCACTTGCATTTGCAAGTTGTAAAGCACACTCTAAAGTCGTATTAAATGAAGCGATGGCCGGAGCCAGTTTGCTTTGCAAATCGATGACTAAAAGCACGCTGTGCTCTGAGTTAATATTTTCTCTAAAATTCATATGGAGTCCTTTGACTTTTGCTAAACTGACTTTTAACACCCACAAAAAAGCAACAATTAATTCACACCTATGGTGCTTTTTGTAATTTTTAAATTAAACTCATGCTATATTACACCAATACTAAATACCAACCTTGTCGGCCAAAAAGGGTAAGTGCTTTTGAGTAAGTTTTTCTTCGTTGTTTACATATTTTTATTAGTTTGGATGCAACAGAGCTTTGCTTCACAAACTTACTCTGAACAACTACAACGTATTTCTATCAATGAACAACTTTCGCAAAGCTTTGTAGTAAAATCTGTACAAGATGATATTGGTTATGTGTGGGTAGCCACTACACAAGGCCTGTTTCGGTTCGACGGTTACCAGGTTACCCTTTACGAAAGCCCTACAGGTTTAAAAAATAATTATATAGTTAATATCTACAAAGCTAATAACGGTAAATTATTAGTTAGCACACAGCTCGCTGGAAGTTATTTAATTGACCCAAACACATTAAATGCTGAACAAATATATTCAGGTCATTTGAATCAAAATGAAGAAAAATACTCTCCGGTTGTTGCAGTTGCTGAGCAACTTACACATTTTTATTTTTCTATTGATGCGCACGTATATCGGTTTGATAAAAAAACAAAAAAGTTATCTCTTGTCATATCTTTGCCCAATGAAAATATGTTTATCCGTGCGTTGTCACTTTACCAAAACACCTTATATATTGGTTCCGATCAGGGCCTATACACTTATAACTCTGAAAGTAGCGAACGCCAACAAATAAAACTTAACGACACGAAAAAAGTTACTAATGATGGTAACAACGTAAAATTTCTATCTATAGACGAGAAACTTGGATTGTTGGTTGGTACGGTTGAAGGAATGTATCGGATTGCTTTTGATGAAAATAAACATATAGATCCTACAGCATTATCAACACTTATTAGTGATTATAATATTTGGGATTATGTAAACACACCCTATGGCGAATTTATTGCTACAGAAAGTGGTTTATTTGAGTTTGACAGAGCAACCTCAGAGCTCACTCATATTTTAAATTTCAAAGATAGTAGCTATAACATTACTGAAAACACAATCAACGATATTATGTTTGATGAATCTGGTTTGTTGTGGCTTGGTTCAAGAACTCATGGTGTATTAACATGGGCCGCACAAACAAAGAAATTCCAAAAAATCACACTACCTGAAAATAATATTGTAAATGTTATATATCAAGATACACCGCAACTGCTCTGGATAGGCACTGACGACGGACTTGTTCGTTATAACTCAAAAACAAAAACGAGTGATTTATTTTTACAATCTAAAGATAAGAAAGCAGCTTATGGTTTATCGGCTATCGGAGATATTTACTCTGCCAAAAGTATAGGCAACAACTACCTTTGGTTAGTGACTTTTTTTGGGCTTGAGCTTTTTAACAAAGAAACAGGCGCATTTGAACAAAACAAATTTATTACCGAGCATAATCTAAACACTGACTATTTATTTGGCCTTGCGCAGGTAGCACCCAATACATTTGCTTATATTAATAATGATAACTTCTATATTTTTGACGGTTACTCTGGTGAAAATAGAGTTATAAAAGGTCTAAAAGAGCAAATATCTCCTTTACAGGCATACGCATTTCATACCCCTTCAAAAGCTTACCCCGATGAATTGCTATTAAGTACATCTGACTCGCTTTATCGATATAATGAAGCAACGGGCACTTTAACTACTATTTTTAAATCTAAAACAGCAAAAAATAATCTTTTTCATACCGTAGAAAACTATTACTTAGATTCAAAACGTGAATTACTTTGGTTAGCAACCACACAAGAGGGCTTAATTGCCGTTAACACTAAAACTTACGAGCAAGTTCATACTTTTGATAAAAACAATTCATTAAACACTAACTCTATTTTCGAACTTATTGCTGATGATAATGATTTTTTATGGGTTAGTTCCGATAATGGGCTATATCGACTTAATTTAAATACGTTAAACATAACCACCTATACAATAAAAGACGGTTTAAGCAACAACCACTTTACTGCAATTGCTGCACTAAAATTACAAAATAATGAGCTCGTGTTCGGTAATCGTAGCGGTGTACTGCAGTTTGACCCTTATCAATTTAAAAGTGGCCAAAAAAACACCCAAAGTAAATTAGCGATCACAAATATTAATTTGTTTTCAGAGACGCTCAACTACTCGCCTGAAAAATACCGTAATGAACCGTTAAAACTAAATCATGATGATATGGGGTTGACGGTTAGATTTTCTAATTTTGATTATAACAATATAGGTAAAACCTACTACAAAGTAGAGCTGAATGGTCCGTCATCTTTAAGTTATAACGACTTAAAATCTAATCAGGTGTTTTTTACTAAATTACAACCAGGTGATTATGAGCTATCAGTGTCCACACAACAACGAAATGGGGTTATTACCAGCGAGCCCGTAGTGCTTAAGTTTAGTGTTGCATATGCTCCTTGGCAGTCTCCTATTGCCTACGCATGCTATTTCCTCGCAGTGACCATAATTCTGTTTTTATTTTTTTGGCAATACCGTAGCCGTAAAATGGCGATTGAACGCGCCCACCGTGCAGCTATTCACTCTAAAGCTCAAACTGAATTAGCATTAAAGAGTAACAAGAGTGGCGTTTGGAACTACAGTTTTATAGACAATACTGTTAATACAGCCAGAGGAACTGAATTAGGTTACGAGAATATATCGAAACGTATTGATATAAGCAGACTTTTTAATATTATGCATCCTGATGAGCGCCGCAGAATACAAAGTAAGTGGGATGCATTTATAAAACAAACTCAACCACAAGACTGGCAAGCGACTTACCGATTACGGCACAAAGATGGTCATTGGTTATGGTTTCATGACCTTGGGCAAATTATTTATAATCAAGACAGCAAAAAGCCTGAATATGTATCTGGTATTTTTACTAATATTACCGAGCAGTTAGCAAACGAACAGCAAGCTAAAATACTTGGCGAAGCTTTTAGCCAAATCAATGACTTTTTACTTATTCTAGATGAAAACCTTGTACCTTTCTCAGCTAATAATAGCTTTATGGAGGTATTCTCTGATGATGGTGAAGAGGGAGCTGTTACTACTGAGCTATTTATAAAAGCGATTGGTCAAACTAAATGCAAAGAATTTGCAACCACGTTAAAGGCACTGCAACCCAAAGAAAATTGGCGAACAAATGCCTATGTTAATACTACAAAAGCACAGCAACACCCTATTCATATAAGTGCCACTGCAGTCGCTAATGAAGAAGGTAAAGTTGGTTATTATGTAATTGTAATTACAGACTTAACCGAGCAAAAACGTGCTGAAAATGAGTTACGTTATTTGGCCAACTATGATGCGTTAACCGGGCTACCTAATCGTAGCTTAATGAATCAAAAAATTGAAAATGCCATTACAAAGGCCGCTAAAAACGACTTGCAATGTGCAGTTATATTTATAGATTTAGATAAATTCAAACCTGTGAATGATTCGTTTGGGCATGCAGTAGGCGACAAGTTACTGTGTAACATTACTGAACGAGTTGCCTTATACCTAGGTGACCACGCGACTTTTGGACGCCAAAGTGGTGATGAGTTTTTAGTCTTAATCGAGAACATTACTTCTATGTCTTCTCTGCAACACACGCTTAACGAAATGAGTAATGAGCTCGCAAGCAAAGTTATTATTGAAGACTTTTCTATTAATATATCTGCCAGTATTGGTATTGCTTTATATCCCCATGATGCATGCTCAACTGATGCTTTGATCCGCAATGCAGATATCGCTATGATGCATGCAAAACAAGCAGGTCGAAATGGATTTCAGTTTTTTAATGAAAAAATGAATGAGCAAATTAAACAAAAACTTATTCTTGAAAATGACTTAAAAGATGCCGCAAAAGATAACCAATTATTTAATCATTACCAACCCGTGGTTAATACAAAAGATAAAACAATAAGTGGCGTTGAGTTATTGATGCGTTGGGAAAACCAAGGAAAACTTATCTCTCCGGCTTTATTTATACCGGTGGCAGAAGAAACTGGCCTAATTGATATGCTTACTGAGCAAGCATTGCAACGTGCAATCACAGAGCTTGCGCCTATCCTTAGCGTAAACCCACTGTTTTATATTTCGTTAAATGTATCACCAAAACATATTTTAAAGGCCAATATAACCGATCGACTGAGCGCTATACTTGAGAAAGCCAGTATTAAACCACAGCAAATACGCCTAGAAATCACAGAAAACACGCTGTTAGAAGATAAGTACAAAGCAGCAAAACAACTTAAAAGCCTTCAAGCTGCAGGGTTTAAACTATTTCTTGATGATTTTGGTACTGGCTATTCATCACTCACTTATTTGAGCCAATTTCCAATTAATGTAATAAAAATTGACCAAAGCTTTGTTAATAGTATTGGCACAGACAAAGGTGACGAGTCGATTATTAAAACTATTTACTCGCTTGCTGAAAACTTAGAGTTATATTGTATTGCTGAAGGGGTAGAGACGCGGGAGCAACTAGACTTTTTAACAAACATAGGTTGCTATAAACTTCAGGGTTACTATTTTGCTCGCCCTATGAGTGCCAGCGACCTAATGAGCCCTGCATGCTTTGAGAAGATTATTGATTTAATCTAAAGCTATGGTAAAGAAGCGACTTAACCAAGTCGCTTTTAGGTTAAAATTTTTAATGTATGTGCTTGCATTCATAGCTTTCGATTTGTAGCACACTGTTACGAACATTAAATTTATCTGCAAGTAGTTTGATTACTTTTAAACGACATTCTTCATCATGCTTTTCTATAGTGCAATGTTGCTTTAACACTACGTGAGCACCTACTATCACTTTTTTATTCTTACGAACAACGGTAACGTTATGCACATTTGCAACATGCTCCATGCTGGTTATTTCTGTTTCGATATCTTGGACTTCTGGCAATTTTGCTTTATTTGAACGTAGCCCTTTAATACAACTAATTATCACCTTAATTCCCGTAAATAGTACAAATGATGCAATTAACATACTCGATAAAATATCAATCACATTCCAGCCCGTAATATAAATAAGAACACCGGCAACAAAAGTGGAAACAGTCGAGATTAAATCAAAAAACGAATGTAAAAATACCGCATACACATTAATACTGGCTTTACGACCTTTATATAATACCCACGCTGCCGCACCATGAAATAAAAAACCAATAGCAGCAATCACCGACATTAAATAACTATTTATGATCAGCTCATGTCCACCTTTGTGGTCCAAAAAGCGCTCAGCTCCCTCAAATAAAATAAGTAAACTGATAGTAAGATATAAAATGCCGTTGATCAGACCGCCGATTAATTCAGCTTTTTGATGGCCGTCGTTGTAAGTTTTAGCCAAATGAATAGCAAAGCTTGAGGCAATAAGTGCTATAAATAGTGAGCTGTTATGAACAAATAAGTGACCGGCATCAGCAAGAACAGCCAGTGAATTAGCATAATAGGCACCTATAAGCTGAATCACCATAAACGAACAGGTAATTGCAAGTGCAATTAATAGACGGCGACGGGAGGCGTGATGTGTAGTTATTTCTGTCATGAAATATAAAAGGCCTTTACTGAAAACAAAGTAAGCTAATGAAATAAAGCAAATTAGAAAGTGCGAAATGATATACAGTCACAATTGTAATACGAAGACCAATTAAACGCACTAAAAACTTAGTAAAATGCAAAGAACTGTACTAAATATAAAGAGACATATATTATTAATAATTAAAAGATTTGGCGAGTTCTGCCTGTATAATTGCGGAGAAATCAGTGAGTCATGACTCAGACAAAACAATTTGGCAGGTTTTTAATCTTATTAATTTAGCCGTGATTGTTTATGATGATAAAAACCAAAACTACACATTAAATCAGCATGCCAAAACGTTACTCAAAATAGAGGATGAAAGTGCTGTTAAAAAAGGTGCTTTTAGCAATGTTGTGCTGCGCGACTTTAGTAATGATGAAGTTGTCAGTATTGAGCAATTATTTTCTTCTAATATAACAACCGTTTTATTAGATTCTGAATCCACTTTACAACTGTTAAATATTGATCATTCTATAATTGATGGCTCAATATCTATGCTCACTTTAGAGCAAGATCATACACTCACAGAGCAATACAACTTTGATCATATTATCTCTAAAATCTCTACCAAACTTATTGATATACAAAACGATAATATAGACCAACAAATTAACTTTGCCCTCAAAGCCATTGGCACCGTATTAAAGGCTGACCGTAGTTATTTATTTGAATTTAACACTGACAATGAAACTATTACTAATACTCACGAGTGGGTCAATAAGGGTATTGTTGCTTGCAAAGACAGACTGCAAAACATACCAAAGGTTGAACTCCCCTATTTTTTTGAAGTGATGAATGAGAACCATCTATTTCAAGTAAATGATATTGAGCTATTACCTACTAAAGCTGACGCTGAAAAAGCAGAGTTTAAAGAGCAAAGCATTCAGTCGGTTTTATGCATAGGCCTTCGTTTCGATGAGGAACTGGTAGGCTTCATCGGCTGTGATTGCGTTAAAACTAAGCGCAATTGGAGCAAAATTGATTTGATTAGAATAAAGCTCGTAGGTGAAATCATCAATAATGCCCTCAAGAATATTAACTATAAAAAAAAGCTGCAGTTAACCCAAAAGCAATTAATTAACGCCAACACTAAGCTCAATAAATTAGCGAATACCGATGCACTTACTGATATTGCAAACCGTCGCTTTTTCGATAGCACTCTCAACAGTGAAATTAAGCGTTGTGCAAGACATAATCAGCCTATTAGTTTGATTATGTGTGACATCGATTTCTTTAAACGCTATAACGATAACTATGGTCACCAAAAAGGTGATGACACATTAAAACAAGTGGCGCGCGCTTTAAAAAGCGTATGTAAACGTGAGGGTGATATAGTAGCTCGGTATGGAGGCGAAGAATTTACAATTATTTTGCCGGCCTCTAACAAAGAACAATGCCAAAAGTTTACTGTACTGATACAGCAAAAAATTAAAGCGTTAAATATTCCCCATGAATTTTCTTCTGTTACTCCTCATATCACAATGAGCTTTGGGTATTTTACCACTTACCCAAACGCTAATACTAATATGCAAACGATAATAAAAAATGCCGACATTGCTTTATACAAAGCTAAAAAAGCAGGCAGAGATCAAATATGTTCTTTTGAATAACGTATATATTAATTTTTAAGAACAAATTATCGCTTCTATTCCCTGCAACCTTTGATATTTTCTTATCCTAACTAATAATTAAAACAGGTCCCGAATCAAAGCAAAAAGTTGCTCGCACAGTTTGAGCACACTTGGTAGCATAAGTGTATTGTCAAAGGAAGGAAGTTAATATGAGCAATAGCCAACATGCATTAGTGGTAGAGGGTGGTGCCATGCGCGGTATTTTTGCAGCTGGCGTGCTAGATGAGTTTTTAGCACAACAATATCAACCTTTTACCAGCTATTTTGGTGTATCTGCTGGAGCAACGAACGTCGCGGCTTATCTATGTAAGCAAGCAACTCGAAACTACAAAGTGATTACTGATTATTCCTGTAGGCCTGAATTTATTAACCTTTCCCGATTTGTTAAAGGCGGCCATTTGTTTGATTTGGACTGGCTTTGGCAAGAGACCATACGTGAAATTCCTTTAAATACCGACGAATTCTCTCAATCCCCTCACGACTTTTATATTGTTGCAACGGCAATCGAGTCTGGGCAAGCTCATTATTTACAAGCAACAGGCAGCGAAATGGTAGAGCAATTAAAAGCCTCTTGCGCTATACCCATAGCTTATCGGGATTATCCAAAAATAAATGGCATGGCCATGACCGATGGTGGCGTTGCCGACTCTATTCCGGTAAAAAAAGCTTATGAAATGGGGGCATCAGAAATAACGGTTATCCTTTCTCAACCTTTAGGCTATCGTAAAAAAGATAACAAAGTACCGTGGTTAACTAAACAACTCTATAAAGATACTCCTGCACTTGCACAGGCCACTATTCAGCGTTCTAAAAACTATAATGACAGTATTGATTTTTTGCATAATGCTCCACCTGATTGTAAAGTAAATATTATCGCACCTCCAATGGGGTTTAAAGTCGGTCGCACCACTAAAAATCGGGCTATACTCAATTCAGGCTATCAAATGGGCATAAGTGAAGCTAAAACCTACTTGAATAACTCTCGATTTGCTAAGGAATGATCATAAGCTATAAAATCAACCTATAAGAAGTATACATTGATATAACCTTTGAATTTACAGCTTACTCCAGCTATTAATTTTTAAACCAACGGGGTAATGTAATAAAGAACGATGTGTTCGCCATCGTATTGCAAAAAACAGATTAAATTTAGGCGTGTTTTTTGCATTAAATTTTGTGTACACACCAAATAAATTAAGGGTTTTTGTGAATTTTCTTCGATGCTTTCATAATATAGTCTCAGATCAGCAGCTAAGCTTTGATCAAAAAATTGCAGACTTACTTGCTTTTGGGCTCGATGTTTTTCAACTCGACTTAGCTATTATCAGCCGTGTAAAAAATGATTCTTACATTGTTTTACATGCCATCACCCCTGACAATTCTCTTGCTATTGGCACTGAGTTTGAGTTAAACGGCACCTATTGCACCCATACCTTGTCGGCCAACTCTGCACTCGCATTTCATAATGCGTCGCAAAGTAGTATTGCAAATCATCCATGCTACATTAATTTCCAATTAGAAGCGTACATTGGTGCGCCTATACGAATAGGCACAGACGTGTTTGGTACCGTTAACTTTTCATCAGCTCAAGAATGCGCTCCTTTTAGCGATGAAGCCTATGATTATATTGAATTATTAGCGCAGTGGTTAGGCTCGGAATTTGCGCGCAATCAGGATAAAGCCAATCTCACTAAAAATAGTGACACTTTATTAAAGCTTGAAAGCGTGGCAAATATAGGTACATGGGAAGTCGACTTAATAGAAAATACTATTTTTTGGAGCCAACAAACTCGGCGCATTCATCAAGCCGAAGAAGGCTTCACTCCTGATATGAATACCGCTATCGAGTTTTATAAAGCGGGCAAAAGCCGAGATAGCATTAATAAAGCGGTAGAAAATGCGGTATCTAAGGGTGAAAAATGGCATTTAGAGCTGGAAATAATTACCACTAAACAACAAAACATTTGGGTTTCTACCTTTGGTGAGGCCGAGTTTAACAACGGCCAATGTGTGCGGTTATTTGGTACTTTTCAAGATATAACTGAAGCCGTAAAGTTACGCGAAGAGTTAAAACAAAAAAAAGCGCTCGCTGAACAATTACTCAAAGATAGAAGTATGCTGTTTGCAAAAATTAGTCACGAGCTACGCACTCCGCTAAATGGCATTACGGGTATGTTAGCGACACTCATAGATGAACACGATTATGACAAGCGGGCGGAAAAAATTAAAGTCGCCCTTCGAAGTGCTGATATTTTATTGAATATTATTAATGAAGTACTCGATTTTTCAAAAATAAATCATGGTGAATTAAAACTGGAGCCTCATCACTCCCTACTTAAAACGGTATTTACCGATTTGGTTTCTTTGTATTCGGTATTGTTTAGCAATAAAAACATTGAACTACGAGCCACTAACCTCATTCCTAATGATGTTTGGGTATACTGCGACACCTCTCGATTAAGCCAAATTATCTCTAATTTACTGAGTAACGCATTAAAATTTACAGAGCATGGTTCTGTTTCTCTCGATTCACAGTTAGCATTAAATACAAAGCGCCCTTTACTTACAATTAAAATAACCGACACGGGTCGCGGCATGAGTAAAGCATATTTAAACTCATTATTTAAGCCCTTTACCCAAGAGGTTGATGCTAACAACAATAAAGGTGGCACCGGGTTAGGCTTAGCCATAGTTAAAGAGCTCGTTGGTTTTATGAATGGTAAAATTGAGGTAACCAGTGAGGTTAACGTGGGCACGTGTTTTACCTTAACTATCCCAATTGAGCTTGGTAAACAACAAACACAAAAACCTAGCCTTAAATTTATTAATAACCATAGTAATCAGCTCTCGGTTTTGGTGGTTGATGATAACGAAATAAATCGCCTGGTATTAGAATCTGCACTGGATAAATTTAATATAAAATCAGACTTTGCTATTGACGGCCAAGATGCCCTGTTAAAATGCAAACAAAAGCATTTTGACCTTATTTTTATGGATTGCATTATGCCTATCATGGATGGTTTTGAAGCCACCAAGCAACTAAAGGCACAAGGTATCTGTGACCCGCAAGAAACTTATATTGTGGCGTTAACTGCTAATGCTTCCTCACAAGATAAACTAAACTGTAAGCAAGCAGGCATGGACATGTTTATAGCCAAACCGTTTAAGCTTCCAGCGATAGAAGAAGCAATTATAAATACACTAAAAAGACTGGGCGTAGCCACATTATAACAACGAGTGTCGCCCAGATTAACTAGCACTAAAAACACAAAGGATCATTATGACAAATAAAATCATTGGTATTGTACTTATTGTTATTGGCGTAGCACTTGGTATGTGGGGTTATGATGTTTACGATTCTGCAGCTTCACAAGTTACTCGTGCATTCAATGGCGAAACCCCAGTAGAAGCATGGCTTGGCTTTATTGGTGGCGCAGTTTGTATTTTAGTAGGCCTTACCCGACTTAAATAGCACACAAAAAAGCCGCCTTTGGAGAGGGCGGCTTGGGTGAACAAACAGCTATGGGTGAGAGCTGTTTTATCAAGAGGCTTACGCTAAAACACTATTAAGCAGCATTTTGCTCTGCATCGGGTGTTTGGCGAATTAAATAGTCAAAAGCTCCTAAGCTAGCAGTTGCTCCGGCGCCCATAGCAATAATAATTTGCTTAAATGGCGTATTGGTCGCATCGCCCGCACCGTATATACCCGGTAACGACGTTGCACCTTTTGCATCAATGAGTATTTCACCAAATTGACTAAGCTCAAGGTCACTCTCTTTTAACCATTCGGTGTTTGGTATCAAACCAATTTGTACAAATATACCGGCTAAAGCTAGCTCCTTACTTTCTCCAGAAACACGATCGGTATAATTAAGGCCTATAACTTTGTTACCATCACCGAGTACTTCAGTAGTTTGTGCATTTTTAATAATAGTAATGTTTTTTAAGCTATTTGCTTTACGAATAAGTACTTCGTCAGCACGTAACGTATCGGCAAATTCAAGCACCGTTACATGCTCTACAATGTTGGCTAAATCAATAGCCGCTTCAATACCTGAGTTACCGCCACCTATTACAGCAACAGGTTTGCCTTTAAATAATGGTCCATCGCAATGCGGGCAGTATGCAACGCCATGGCCTTTATATTGCTGCTCGCCAGGTACGTTCATTTCACGCCAGCGTGCACCGGTTGCTAGCACAAGTGATTTAGCTTGTAATACAGCGCCATTTTCTAAAGTAATATCATAGCCATTACTGCCTTTTTGCAGATTTGCAGCGCGTTGGTTGTGCATTACATCAACATCATATTCTTTAACGTGCTCTTCAAGCTGAGCCACCATTTTTGGCCCTTCGGTTGCTTTTACCGAAATAAAGTTTTCAATGGCCAATGTGTCAGCTACTTGGCCACCAAATCGATCGGCAACCACCCCCGTATTTAGCCCTTTACGTGCAGAATAAATAGCTGCCGAAGCACCTGCTGGCCCACCACCGACGACAAGAACATCAAACACTGATTTTTCATTCAATGCTTTGGCTTGGCGCTGTGCACCTTTGCTATCAACTTTATTTAAAATATCGGTTAGGCTCATTGCCCCTTGGCTAAAAGGTTCTCCGTTTAAGTACACAGCGGGTACAGCCAATATATTTCGTTGCTCTACTTCATCTTGAAACAGAGCACCATCAATCATGGTGGCTTTGATATTGCTATTTGTAGCAGCCATTGTATTGAGCGCTTGAACCACTTGCGGGCAGGTTTGGCAGCTCAAACTAATATACACTTCAAAATTGAGTGTTTGCTCAAGTGTTTGTATTTGTTCAATGTCATCTTTACTTGCTTTACTAGGGTGACCACCCGTATGTAATAGCGCTAACACTAAACTAGTAAATTCATGACCCATAGGTACCCCTGCAAAGGTAATATGGGTGTTTTTTTGTGGCGAATGCACCACCATTGAAGGTCTGCGTGCCGAAGTATCTGGATTGTTACTCACACTAAACTTATCGCTTAGTGATGCTAAATCATTCGCTAAACTTTCTACTTCTGTTGATTTTTTGCTGTCATCCAAGGCGATAAGCAGCTCAACAGGCTGAGTCAGCGATTCAAAATGGCTTTTTAATTGGTTCTTTATGTTGTTGTCTAACATGGCTTAGCCCCTTAAGGAAAAATAAAACAGCAGAACCCCCATGCCATCAGTGCATGTGCGAATTTTAGAAAAGAGTGATGGCGCGGGAGAGTGCCCAGTGAGCCAAGTAGGCTCACTGGTATTAGAGTTATGTACTACTCTAAGTTTAGTGAAGGTAAGGTTTAAATCTTACCAACTAGGTCTAGTGAAGGTGCTAATGTGTCTTCACCTGGCTGCCAAGATGCAGGACATACTTCACCGTCATGAGTGGCAATGTATTGTGCGGCTTGTACTTTACGAACAAGTTCTTTAGCACTTCGACCAATACCTAAATCATGCGTTTCAACAACTTTGATTTCACCCTCTGGGTTCATTACAAATGTACCGCGAAGTGCTAAACCATCATCTTCAATCATTACACCAAAGTTACGTGTAATGCGTCCTGTTGGGTCGCCAATCATTGGGTAAGTAATTTTACCGATAGTGTCTGACGTGTCATGCCAAGCTTTGTGCGTAAAGTGCGTATCTGTTGATACCGAGTAAACCTCTACGCCCATTTCTTGTAACTGTGCATAATGATCTGCAAGGTCACCTAATTCAGTTGGGCATACAAATGTGAAATCTGCTGGGTAAAAGAAAAAGATAGACCACTTACCTAATACGTCTTTTTCAGTGAGTTCTACAAAGTCACCATTGTGGTAAGCTGTTGCATTGAAAGGTTGTAATTTTGTGTTAATCAATGAAGTGCTCATAGTATTCCTCATTTATGTTTAGTGTATTTAAAAAAGTTAACGCCTTGTGCGTTGGCTTGATTAATACAATAAGGCCATTGAGAAATTAAATAAAATTGATTGTTTAGATTGAAATAATCGCTTTTTAAGATTACTCAAGCTAATAAGCCACAATAATTGAATGCAAGCTATCTTAAAATTAAAAATACTAGTTACACTGAGCACTAAAGGTAGCCATCAGAAAATGAGATTTTCAAATTCATTTTCAGGTAAAGCTTTGCTAAACAAAAATCCTTGCCCTTCTTCACACTCAAGCGAAATAAGTGTATCGAGCTGTGCTTGAGTTTCAATGCCTTCACCAACAATCTTTAAATTAAGTGAGTGTGCTAAATGGGTGATTGCTTTCACAATATCTAGGCTTTGCTTATCATCAACCATATCTTTAACAAATGACTGGTCAATCTTTAATACATCAACAGGAAATAACTTTAAATACGATAAACTCGAATAGCCCGTTCCAAAGTCATCTATCGCTATGCTCAAACCAAGGTTTGAAAGCCCGTTTAATATCCTACTTGTTTCATCAAAATCACTCATTAAAGCGCTTTCTGTCACTTCTAATTCAAGATAACCACTAGGAAGCTCAGTATCCTCAAGTACTTGTGCTACGCTTTCTATAAATTTAGGATCTGTAAATTGTTTAGCAGCAACATTAACAGCAACTTTAATTGGATGGCCTTTATCTAGCCAGCGTTTAGCCGCTCTGCAGCTTTGTTTTAAAACGCTATGACCCAACTTATTAATTAAACCAGTCTCTTCAGCTAATGGAATAAAGTGTAACGGCGATATAAAACCGTCTTCCTCATCTCTTAACCTCACTAACGCCTCAGCACCTATGATTAATTTATTTTTTAAACTAAGCTTGGGCTGAAAGTGAACTTCCAACGTGTCTTTTTCAAGTGCATTTCTCAAAAGCTTATCTATATTTTGACGTTGATGAAACTCATGTTCTAAGTCATCTGAAAAATAACAAAATCTATCTCTACCATGCTCTTTGGCTTTATACATTGCTGCATCAGCATGCGACATCATTAATTCGGCAGAATCAGAATCCGTTGGATTAATACTAATTCCCACGCTTATAGTTAAATTAAACTCTCTTCCATCAACACGAAAAGGTTGATGCATTGCATACAAAATATCAGATGCAACAGCATCAACATGACACGGCGATTTAATACCTGGGAGCAACAATACAAATTCATCCCCGCCAACACGGGCCAAGGTCGTATTTAAATCAACAATAGATTCAAGTCGTTTAGCAACCAGTTTTATGATTTGGTCGCCAACATGGTGTCCCTCTGTATCATTTAAATATTTAAAATGATCAATATCAATTAACATTAACGCCACTAAAAAACCATTACGCACAGATACCTGACAAGCATGCGCAACGCGATCATGTAATAAAATTCGATTGGGTAAATCGGTTAATTGGTCATGGTTTGCTAAATGGCTCATCTTAACAGCCATCGCAATCGACTCGCTCACATCATGAAAAACTATAATCGCGCCAATAATATTCCCCTTTTCATCTCTGATGGGGGAAGCAGAATCCTCAACCCGATGAATTCTGCCATTTAAGCTCGTTAATTGGCAATTAAGCGCCATAGCTACTCTTCGCTGCTCTTTTAAAGCAATAGAAATTGGATTAAGGCTTTTGTGCTTTGTGGTTGCATCCCGTAGTTGCATAACCTCTGAAATATGATTACCAACTGCTTCATGCATTACCCAACCGGTCATCATCTCTGCAATCGGGTTCATAAACGTTATTTTTTCGTCTTTGTCTGTTGCTATAACTGCGTCGCCAATCGAGTTGAGCGTTACGCGCAATCTTTCTGATTCAATAGCAAGTAAACGCTGTGAATGTTTTAGTTGTTGCTCTTGTGTTTTTAGTTTTAGATGATTGCCAACGCGCAAGCGGCATACCTTAAGATCAACGGGCTTTTGTATATAGTCAATCCCACCCAACTCTAAAGACAAATGCTCAAACTTACTCTCATTATGGGAGGTAATAAATATTACTGTTACACCACTAGTTTTGGGATCGTTTTTTAAGCGTTTACACACTTCTAACCCGCTAATATCAGGTAATTCAATATCTAATAAAATAATTTCTGGTAAGAACTGCTGTGCTTTTTCAATGGCGCCAAAACCAGTATCGCTACATATAACTTCTGCAATATCTGATAAAGCTCCCTCTAAAATCATTAAACTAGTGGGTTCATCATCAACAATAAGTACTCGTTGCGCAAAGCTTTGATCTACAGTAGTTAACACAATCACTTCCCATAAAAAATTAAACAAATGCACATAAAGCCTAGCTTAGTTAACCCAAACCTCCACCAATTACCTAAAATATATACTTAAGTATTATATTATTAGCGTCAATCAAAAAGGGTTTGTAGAGTTCTAAATTTGAGATAAATGAATACAAAACAAAACTCTTTATTAAAAGTAAAACTTGATCAATTACCTATAGCTCTCTAAGTTTAGGGTAGCTAAATAATGGCTGGTCTTTAATTGGAGTAGTGGATGCCAATAAATCTTAAGAAAAGGATAATTCGTCAGGTAAGTAATTACACCCTTTTATTCCCAATTTCTTTATCCGCCATAATGACCTTAATTGTTGTAGCCATTATTATTAATGAAGCAAGTTTATCGCGCTCAGTACTTAGCTTTGTAGAGCATGAAATCATAGACAAAAACCAATCTATTAATTCACAAACGCAAGAGGTTATTGAAAACTACCGTCGAGATATTCGTTTTTTACACGCAACCCCTCCAATCAAAGGTTTGGCTAGGGCATCAAATAACAAAGGAGTAGACCCACTAGAAAACACCACCTATGCTCAATGGAAA
Source organism: Pseudoalteromonas sp. 3J6 (assembly GCF_903995135.1). Lineage (GTDB taxonomy): Bacteria > Pseudomonadota > Gammaproteobacteria > Enterobacterales > Alteromonadaceae > Pseudoalteromonas. Next base: position 1,881,549 of record NZ_LR877185.1, read on the forward strand.
ACAAGGCTTGAAATTATATTTGCAGCGTTTTTAAAAAATAACCCCGATTACGAGCAGCTAAGAATCATCAGTACCAACAAAAAAGGACAAGAACTGGTAAGGGTTGATCGCGTTCAGGGTGGAGTAGAGGTTATAGATTTAAATAGGCTCCAAAATAAAGGAGCGCAAGAGTACTTTACGGCCAGTAGTAACCTCTCTGATGGCGAAATATATATGTCTGAAATTTCGTTGAATAGAGAGTACGGTAAAATAGAGTTTCCTTATCGCCCGATGTTGAGGCTGTCTATGCCAATTTTTGATGAAAATCAAAATAGATTTGGCTTTATCATAATTAACGTGAATGCTAACAACTTATTAACCCTTTTAAAAAACAGTATTAATACACCATTTCAACTCGCTTTAACTGACAGTAACGGCTATTTTTTATCACACCCAAATAAAGATTTCACCTTTGGTAAAGACCTAAATAGTGATATTAGCATCAATAATAATTACACTTTTAACCCCGTTGCTAATAGCTCATTGTCGCTTATAAAACCAAAAAGCAATGCGCAAACAAGTTATTACACCGCAAGAAAAAAAATCACTTTAGCGCTGGGTGAAAAACAAAACTTTTTATCTAGCCACGTTTTAGCGCCTGTTGAGTATATAAAAAATATTGAAATGGAACGTAGAACAAAGCTCTACGCCTTTTTACTTATTTTGGTTATTGTATTAACTATCATTCTCGCATTTTTCAATCGTAGTCTTCGCAAAAGCCAAGAGCTTGCAAATGCGCGCGCACAATCTGAGGCGATTATAACCGGATCATCTGATGCGGTAATTGGCATTACCAATAACGGTATTGTCTCTAGTTGGAATAACGCCGCAACTCTGATGTTTAAACTTGGAGAATTAGAAGCTATTGGAAAATCAATTAATGATTTAAAAATAATAGATCAGCTAAATTTTAACGAGATAATTGAAAAGTTCACTGGTGGTACTCGTCAATTTAAGCAAGACGCTAGTATCAGTAACGGCTCTACTAAACGCTACTTTTCACTCTCTTTATCAGCCATTATCGATCAATTTGGAATGTTTATTGGTATAGCAATAATAGCCAGAGACGTAACCAAAGAGCGCACCATTGAGAATGAAATAATAAAAGTAAATCATGAGCTTGAAAATAAAGTAGCTATTCGCACTAAAGAGCTCAAACAAGCCAGTGAAGTAAAAAGCGCGTTTATTTCTAATATAAGCCATGAAATGCGTACTCCACTTAATGGCATAGTGGGTACTTTAAACTTAATAAAAAAAGAGCCATTAAGTGAAACACAAAAAAACTATTTAGAAATGACCGAAGTAAGTGTGAGTGCTTTATCTGTATTAATAAATGATATTTTGGATTTATCTAAAATAGAAGCCGGTAAACTTGAGTTGAACTTTAAAGAGTTTAATTTAATAAAATTAATCGAAAGCGTTTGTGGCAGTATGGCTGTTAAAGCTCAGGAGAAAGGCCTCGAATTTGTTTTAGATGTTGTGAATTTAAAATGTAAAACGATTACAACTGACCCCCATCGTTTTTCACAAATCCTGACTAACTTAGTAAATAATGCGATTAAATTTACTGAAACTGGGTTTATAAAGGTCACCGCTTATTGCGAGCAAACAAGCAATGATACTGTGACCGTTCACGTAAAAGTTACCGATAGCGGTGTGGGCATTGCACAAGAAAATCAGAACAAATTATTTACCGCCTTTTCCCAAGAAGACAAAAGCGTGGCATCTAAATTTGGTGGAACAGGGCTGGGGCTTTCTATATGCAGACAGCTTTGTAGCCTTCTAGGCGGAGAAATTAGCTTTGAGTCAGAAAAGTCTCTAGGTAGTAGTTTTCACATAAAACTAACACTGAGCAACGCTGATACAACTTATTATAGTTTTGCCCCACGATTAAAAAACAAAAGCTTCGCTATTGTGACTAAAAATAACGAGTTAGCCGACAGCATAAATAATTTAATAGCTGCTTTTTCTGGAAATAGTTTTTCAGCTGAACAATTACAACAATCTCTTGTTTCAGATGATATAAAAAACGTGTCTTTACCTGACTTTATACTTATTGAACAAGACGACACATTGTTAAAACGTTTAGATGAAATGTGGCCAACTATTGCTAATCATCATGTAATTAAAGTCATTTTATTAGCAAATCGCGGTTATCCTCAAATTAAAACAAGACACGTGCAAGCCAGCTTACTTTCTAAACCAATACTTATTTCAGAGTTTTTAAAAACAGTCGCCGATGAACGCAGCCTTGAAGATAAAATAAGTGCTGGTAGCAGTAATATTAATATTAACAAACGCCGTGAATCAGACTCAGTTAAAACTGATAATTCTGACTTTAAAGGAGCACATGTTCTTATCGTTGATGATAACGAAATAAATATAGAAGTAGCCGCGGGTATATTGTCATGTTTATCTTTAGAGATAGATACCGCGTCAAATGGCCAACAAGCAGTAGAAAAACTTGTTAACTCGGTGGCCAATAATCATCAATACCACTGTGTATTTATGGACTGCCAAATGCCTATATTGAATGGTTATGATGCAGCAAAACAAATAAGAGCTGGTGAAGCAGCGCCTCAAAATATTGATATTCCCATAGTCGCTATGACTGCTAATGCAATGATGGGTGAAAGACAAAAATGCCTAGATGCAGGAATGAATGATTACATCACTAAACCAATCTCTGCAGAGGTATTAGTTGCAACGGCTACAAAGTGGTTGTCTTCAACTTTTATAAAAGAAGCTCCATTGGAAAATAATCAGCTTAACGAAATTAATAAACCAATTTCTGATACTTTGGATAGTCAAAGTTTACCTGATTGGGATAAAGATAACGCGCTATCTCGGTTATTAAATAATGAAGAGCTGCTTATAAAAGTATGTGAATTGTACCTTCAGAGTACTCCAATGAAGCTAGAAGAACTTGAGGATGCAATAAATAACAATAATTTATCGCAAATATCAAAACTAAGTCATGGCTTGAAAGGCTCATCAGGTGATGTAGGTGCGGCTAACTTGCATAAATTATTTGATGAATTAGAAGTAATGGCCAGTGAAAATGCCATGGGCAGTATGAAGAATAAATTAGAGCTCATTCAAACTAGCTACAAAAAACTCGAATCAACCATTAACAGCTACTTAGAGATACAACCCAGTAGTTAGCATTTTGTGGGTAATAATGAATAAACCACTGAAAATATGTATTGCTAATTAAAGTTAAAAGCGCCTAAAGGCGCTTTTAACTTTTGAGTGTATTGCAAACCAATACCACCAAAAAATATAAAAGCACATAGGATATTTATTCTTACTCGCTATACTGGTCAATTATAACTTTTAAACTATTGAATTCTATAGGCTTGTTTATAGTGTTAGTTATACCCGCTGCCACGTACTCAGGCTCGTCTTTTTCAGTGATGTTTGCAGTAACGGCAATAATGGGCACATCGTGGTAATTGGCTAGTTCCCTAATATATTTAGTTGCCAAAAGCCCGCCCATTACCGGCATTTGAATATCTATCATAATTAAATCAAATTGTTGTTTAGTACATAGTTCAAGCGCTATTTCACCATTATCTGCCATGGTTATATGTTTAATACCCATTGCTTTTAAAAAGCTTTCTAGCACGATTTGATTTACCGGATTATCTTCGGCAATTAATACTTGTATATCTTTATTTTTAATATTTACATCGGGTAATTGTGCTTGCTGTTTTTCAGCCACATTTGATGATGGAGTACTAAGCGTTAACTGAAAATAAAATGTCGAACCCTTATCCAATTCACTTTCTACTTGTAAATTACTGCCCATTAAGTTTAATATTTTACTAGAGATAGTTAATCCAAGCCCTGTACCACCAAAACGACGTGTTGTTGAAGTGTCAGCTTGTGTAAAAGCATCAAATAACGTTTTTATACTATGTTGTGAAATACCTATACCACTATCGATAACGCTAAATAGTAACATCACTTCATTGCTATTTTTCTCTTTTAGAGCAACAGATAATGTTACTGTTCCACACTCTGTAAATTTAAATGCATTCCCCAATAAATTCATTAGTACTTGTTTTAAACGGGTTTCGTCGCCTTGTACCAAATCAACAGAATCTACTTTTTCTTTTACTATTTTAAACTCTATATTTTTATGGTCGGCTTGCGATTTAAAAATTTGTTCCAGCTCATACAATAAAGCACTTAATTTAAACTCTCTATTTTCTAGTAGCATTTTATCGGCATCAAGCTTACTTAAATCAAGAATGTCATTAAGAATAACCAATAAACTGTTACCTGAAGAGCTAATAACCTCAATCATGCGTTTTTGTTTAGCATCAAGCTCTGTATTACTCACTAGCTGTACCATGCCTAAAATACCGTTCATGGGAGTGCGTATTTCATGGCTCATATTAGCTAAAAACTCAGATTTGATTCGGGATGTTTCTTCTGCCGCTTTTTTTGCTTCAACTAGGCGCTCGTTTAGCACTCTAAATTTATTTGCTGCTTGGGCTAAAAACCCTATTTCGTCTTCACGGTTAATATCAGCTATGTTTGCTGAGAAATCACCATTTAGAAATGATCTAAAACTAAATGTTAGCCTGTTAATCGCTTTAATAATATGAAAGTGAAAAAATAAAGCGAAAAGAATAAACAAGGTAACAGACAAAAATAACGACACTTGAATAACAGTTTGCGCAGCATCAATGCTCTCTTGACTGGTTTTCGAAATATCACTAAGCAACAACAATGCATCTTCTTGCAATTTTTTGGCAAGTGCTGAAAACTCGACCGAATCACCGGCAATAACAATATTACTTAAGGTTAAATAGTTTCTATTAGCTTGAATGGCCTGAGCAAATAAAGACTCGAATTTAGTTATTAAACTATTTAGTTGCTCGACCTTGTTGTGGCCAATCATTTTGTTTGTAGCGCCACTGTTGGTTAATTGTTTAATTAATTGTAGCCGCTGTTTTACTTGACTACGTTTGGCGTAATCGCGTTGAGTTAAAAACAGGACTGAATTGCGATACAGATGATGCCAATGATCCTTTAGCTGAAACAATAATAAGTCCTTGCCCAGCCTGGCCGTTTCTCCATCCCTGCTTGCTAAGGTAGTTAATGCTAATTCGTAGGTATTTGGTAACTGTTGCTCAATAATTTTAGACTTTTCATCATATCGTTTTTTAAGACTATCGATACTTTTGCCATAATTTAAAACCAATGATTGCATGGCGTTTAATGAGTTTTTAATCTTGTGTTGCTGAATTCGCTGTTGTGCTTCAATTAACCGCGCTTGAATACTTTGCTGAGTGCTTTTTATTTTATCAAAAATAACCTCGCTACCCGACACACCATAAACCGAAATATCTCGCTGAATCTGTAAAATATCTTTGTTAATTTCAAATACAACAACTGACAGCCCATTAATATTCAATACATTTTTACTGGCTTGCTCTATTTTGTCGGTTCGCTCATTAATAACAACGTAAACTATTATTTGTATTAAAATAAAAATAGCCAACGAAGATAATACTTTAATAGATAAAGAACCAATTAACTGTTTCAGCATTCAATTCCCTTATGCGTTTAGTAGTTCAAACCATTTATCTAAACTGTAATCGTAGTTATCCATCACTGTATTCCACACCGCAATATTAGAAAAGCGCTTTTCATAGCTGCCGCCATCGCGAATTTGCCCTGGCATAATTATATTTTTGCCATCGGTACCCGCTAGTGGTTGAGTCGCTTCTTTGCCATCGTACCAATAATCCCATTCGGGGGTGGTAATTATTTCTTTACTACGTTCTGGATTAGAAATGTAATAACCTTGCTTGGAAATAAATGCACCAGGCCAGCCCGATAACCACCAGTTCATGTATTCATAAGCGGCGTCTTTTACATGCCCTACCGTATTAGCAGAGAGACACATCACTCCATGCCATGCTCGATACCCTTCTTTAGGAGATGCATTAACAACGGGTAAACCTTGGGCTCTACATGCAGTCACCCCCGGAGAAAATATACTTTGTATGTGCACACGCTTTTTAAGCATAAACTCAACCGATTGTGGCACCGACGTCCAAAACCCAGAAAAATGCCCTGCTTGCTTTTTATTAATTAAAATTGCAAACAGTTTATCTATTTCTGCAACACTCATATTGGCAATATTATTAAATGCCATAAGCCCTTGTGCTTGGGCCGCCAAAGCGGCATCAAAAATGCCTATGGTGGGGGCATTTACCAAACCAACAAAGCCTTTATTACTCTCCTCAAGCAACCAGCCCCATGACTCAGTCTCGTAAGCCACACCCTTAGGTATAAAATTAGTGTTATAGCCAAATGAATCCACATTGTGAACATAAGGCATAAAACTTATTTTATCAGTAGCTTGGCTTCCAAGTGAGCCATCGTGTTGAACATATAAAATTTTGTTGGGCGCATCACCTGCGCCCAATTTTGCTGTGGGAACTAACTTACCGGTTTTGGTTAGTGGGTTTATTTCCTGCCAATATTTTAGTCTTTCTACTTCAATTGGTTGAATAGCATTGGCTTGCCACAATATATTAATTGAGTCAGACCATTGTTCATATAAATCAAATGAAGAGGGATCAGCTGCTGCTTTTTGTAAAACGGCCGCACTCCCCATAGGGGTAAATTCAATATTAATACCGAGCTCTTGCATGGCGCGGACTCTAAGCTCTTCTTGTAAAGTTACATGCGTTCCCATGACTCTAAGCGTAACCGGTTTTTTTGCAAACACATACGGCGCTTTAAATGCGACAGCAGAGGTCGCAGCACCTACCGCTAGCGTACTTAAAAATTTACGTCGAGTGACATTGTTAGCCATACTAATCATCCATTTAGTGATTCCCACAATCAGTATAGGTAATAATCGAATAATCACTAACTTAGCGCTTCAAAAAACACTATTTTAATTAAAATGAGTGATCGTCATAAATAACATAGTCGTTTAATCATTGTATAAATTTTATAAGATAACTCTATCTATCCTTGTTACACTAGCAGTGTTGAAATACCTACTCGATTAAGGCGCTTACCCATGGAAAAATTTGTTAATCACATTCAACTAGGCTATTTGGGCTTACTACCGTTTTTAGGCTGTGTGGGTTGGCCACTTATGTTTGGCAGTAACAGTGTTAATTTAGAGTTTTTTAGTTTTTACAGCATCGCTATTTTAGCGTTTATGGCAGGTAGTTTATGGCATGCAGGGCAACAAAGCTTTGCCGATGCCATTAAAGCTGTGCTGCCGGTCATTCCTATTCCGTTTTTATCATTTTTGCCGATTGAGTGGATGCTTGCGTGGTTAGGCGCGAGTTTTTGGTTGGTTCTGATTTTTGAAAAAGCGTCGGTTAATTGGCAGAGTTACCACAAAGATTACCAAAAAATGCGCTTTGTGCTCACATCTGTGGTGTTTGTGTGTCATATCTTAATTATTGGTATGAGTATTTACCCTAAATAACACGCCATTACTTAACCATTGGTCTGTAATAGGGTAACATCCGCGCACTGTATTGAGAGGACACCCCATGATAGACCAATTGCGCCAACAGCTTACTGACCTTGGTGAGAATTTTGTAGAAAAAAACGCCGCTTTTAAAATAAAAGTGATCCCTTTTTTTTGTGCCATTAGCATAAAAAAAGATCATAAAAGCGAAGGTCGTCTTTCTTTTTATTCAAATCAACTCATTGAAATACTAATGGTTGTGTTGTTTGTATTGTTTGGCTTATCTATATTTGATCCTGACGCAGGATTTACCCATGGTCCTATCCACATTGTTTTTGCTATTTTGATTACCTTTAACCTAATTTTAAAACAGGTTGCTATTGAGGGTTTAAAAACACGTTTAGCTATGTACAGGTTGCATCAAGCACCTCAGCCCGAAAAACCAAACACATCTTCACGCTAATATGTATTTAAATCCAAACTGGAACATACTTACAGTAGGTGATGGCGATTTATCGTTTTCAAATGCGCTTTATCGTCATATTAAGCCAAAAAAGTTAGTGGCATCCACTTACGACGACCAATCAACTATTGAGCAAAAATACCCAGACAATGCGCTCAATGCTTTAAAGTCGCAAAAGGTAGAAGTACTTAATAGTTTTGATGTAACCAACCCACAATGTTGGCAAGCGCTTGGCCAGCATTTACATAGTTTTGATGTGGTTATTTTTCAATTTCCGCTTATTCCTGCGTTTGTTGGTCGTGATGCATTTGAACATAATACTCGCCATACCAGCATGAACGTACTTAACCGTGCATTACTGCATCAATTTATAAAATACGCTAATGAGTTTGCTTTAAATCCACAAGGCGCGAGGCTGTGTTTCATCACTTCAAAAGATGTTAAACCGTACCGTGAATGGAATATTGAAGGCAGTTTAAATACCCATTTAAACGCACAATATCAAGGGCAAATGCCATTTGATATTAGTCACTTTAGTGGCTATAAAATTCGCAATGTTGACCGTGATAAGCACGTTAAAGACACCAGCGGCATTACCTATGTATTTAGTGAAAAACCCTTACCTGAACTGGCTAGCTTGTTAACTTTTCCTGCTTACTTATCCGATAATTATTGCTCGCTATGTCGCGTAGGGCCGTTTTTAGCTGACGAGGATAAAAGCAAGCATTTTGCTGCTAAAAAACACCTGCAAATGATCAAACTAGAGCAAGACTGGCAGCAATGGTTAACAGCGTTTTATAAGTCAAGCTAGCTTAATTAAATCAGCTGCTTTTTCGGCAATGGCTATCACACCGGCATTGGTGTTGCCGGTAATTATATGCGGCATAATTGAGGCATCAACCACACGCAAATTTTTCACGCCATGTACTTGTAGTTGGCTATTCACTACCGCCATGGCATCTTGCCCCATTTTACAAGTGCCTACAGGGTGATATTCAGTCTCGGCCGTTTGCCTAATATACTCAATAAGCTGCTCATTATTGTTAATATCTAGCGGGTAAACCATATTACCTCTAATTACATCAAATGCTTCACTTTGCATAATCTGCAGTGTTTTTTTAAGCCCCGCTAACATCACGTTTAAATCATCGGGGTGGCTTAAATAATTAGGATCAATAAGTGGAGCACTCAAGGGGTTGGCATCGGCTAATCGAATCGTGCCACGGCTTTTAGGTTGCATAATACTACAGTGAATACTATAACCATGGCCTAGGTGCAGTTTACGGCTATGGTCATCCACCAGCCCAATTACAAATTCAAGCTGTACGTCGGGTACTTTTGAATCGGAAAATAGCTTTATAAAAGCATGTGATTCTGCAAAATTACTAGTAAGCTGCCCTTCACGTTTGGCAAACCAATCAACGCATCCTTTTGCAATATTAAACGCCCCACCCGCACTTATACCAAATGTGCCTTTACTGTATTTAGCTTTATACAATGGCACAACGGTTAAGTGGTCATGAAGGTTCTCTCCAACACCAGAAAGCTCGTTTACTATTTCAATATTATGCTGCTTTAGTTGCTCTTTAGGGCCAACTCCCGATAGCATTAAAATTTGCGGTGAGTTAATTGCGCCAGCGCTTAAAACCACCTCTTTTTTTGCATGCAATACAACGGCCTTATTGTTTATAGAAACAGAGACTCCGGTTGCGGTTTTATCGCAAAAAAGCACTTTATTAACGTGTACTTTGCTAAGCACAGTTAGGTTTTTTCGGTTTAAATGGGGGGTTATATACGCTTTTGCCGCGCTACAACGCTCACCTTGATGTTGAGTCACTTGCGATAACCTTGCTCCCACTTGCTGCCCTGCGTTTATATCGCCATTGTGCGGTACACCTTGTTGTTCACAGGCGTTTAAAAACAGCTGATTTACAGGGCTTGGCAGGCTTAAATCCTGCACATGTAAAGGGCCATTAACCCCGTGTATATCACTTTCAGTAAAGGTTTTATTATTTTCAGCTTTAATGAAATAAGGCAATAAACTCTCATAATCCCAGCCCTCATTGCCCAGTGCAGCCCAACTATTATAGTCGTGCTTATTACCCCGAATATAAACCATAGCATTAATGGAGCTTGAACCGCCAAGCACTTTGCCACGAGGCATAAATCCGCAGCGGTTATTAAGTTCTTTTTGAGGTACCGTATTGTAATGCCAGCTATTAATGCCATAAGGCACACTAGCAGCAACCCCTGCAGGCATTTGAACCATTGCACCTTTATCACTGCCGCCCGCTTCAATTAAGCACACACTCACATTTTTATTTTCAGATAATCGCGATGCAATAACGCAGCCTGCACTGCCTGCGCCAACAACAATGTAATCAAATGTAGTGGTATGCATAATTATTCTCCAATTAAAAAACCAGTTTGCATGGAACATCGAATAAAAACTTGTTATTTTTAGACACCCTCACCAAAAGTATATTTTATGAGCCGTTTAATTAGAGCCACTTCTTTACAAGGAATAGACCATTTAATTGCAGAACTTGGGGGAGGTTTCGCTGCCATAATGCAGCAGTGCGCCATTAATGTGGACTTTAATAAACTAGAGCAAGAGACCCTTACTTACCGCGCGTATGCACAGCTATTAGAGCATTGCGCCAATACACTGAATTGTCCAAATTTTGGTTTAAAACTAGCAAGCCTGCAAAGCTTTGATATTTTAGGCCATATTGCAATAGCCGCTCAAACAGGCACTAATTTAGCCGAGGCGCTAGATTGGGTGATAAAATATTTGCACTTACATACGCCAGCGCTTAATTTAACCACTCACCCACTTGATGATAATGAGCACGTGTTTTTATCATTCGCTATAAATCTCAGGCCATTACCGGCAATAAACCAAGTAATAGAGCTCACCATTGCATTGGCCATTGCCACTTTAAAAAATATAAGTAATGGCCGTTGTAAGCCACAAAGTGTATTTTTACCTCATACCCTAGGCGCAAATAAGCAGACCTACCACCAGCATTTTGGCTGTAAGGTTATTACTCATAGAAATAGCGCCGGTGTATTAATTGCCAAACAAGACTTAGATTTAACACTTAACGTAACTAAGCAACATAAAACCCAAGCAGCACTTAACTTTTTAGCTGAAAATAATGCTTATAGCCAATCTTTACCCGCTCAGGTAAGCGCGCTTATTCGCATTATGCTGCCGATATTTCAAAGCGCTAATAATACTATTGCCGCTGCGCTTAATATTCACCCTCGCACCTTGCACCGAGAACTTAAAAAGCACGATACCAGTTTTGTAAAGCTCAAAGACGCCACTCGCCGCGCCTTATGTGAGCACTATTTATTACAAAACCAATTGTCGGTGACTCAAATTTCAGAGCTTTTAGGTTATCAGGAGCAAGCCACATTATGTACTAGCATTAAACGTTGGTTTAATTGCTCTGCCCGCGCATTTAGAGCCAAACATTGTTAAACTGCGCCCTTGTTTAAAAACAGCAAAAGGCTAAACATGAATTTTGTAATTGTAGGTACTAATTTTATTAGCGACACCTTATTGGCAGCGGCTAATACACTAAGCAATTTTAATTTATACGGTATTTGCTCTCGCCAAATAAGCAGCGGCGAGCGCTTTTTAGCTAATCATCCAACAAATACCGATGCTAAAATTTTTACCTCTATTGATGCTGTGTGCCAAGATGAACAAGTAGACGTAGTTTATATAGCGGCGCCAAATAGCCTGCACAGTGCATATGCAATACAGTGTTTAAAAGCGGGCAAACACGTATTAGGCGAAAAGCCCTCAGCGGCTAATAGCAAGCAACTTGCGGCTATTTTAACTGCGGCAAAGCAACATCAGCGCCTTTACATGGAAGCGATGATGACAACGCACTTACCTAATTTTGCGCACTTACAAGCTGCCCTAAAAAAAATAGGCACACCACGTAAGTTTATTGGTCAATTTAGTCAGTATTCATCACGTTACGACAAGTATAAAAATGGTGAGCGCCCTAATACTTTTTTACCTGAATTTGCTAATGGTGCCTTACTAGATTTGGGTATTTACCCACTTTATCTCGTTATTGCATTATGGGGAGCACCACGCTCTGTTCACGCCAGCGGCGTATTACTTGAAAGTGGTGTAGATGGTGCAGGCGATGTGCTTTTAAATTATCCCGACAGACAAGCAGTGATCAGCTATTCGAAAATTTCACAAGGCGAAAATATCACTGAAATTCAGGGGGAATTAGGTCGAATTAGAATTGAAGCCGTGTCGCAGCTTAAAAAAATAGAGTTTATTGCTAACAATGGTCATAAAGAGCTTATCAGCACGGAATTTGACGAGCACTTTATGAAGTACGAACTCGAGAACTTTATCAATACCATTGAGCAAAATCAGGGGGAGTCTAGCGTTAATACTCATCAGCTTTCTGTCGATGTAATGCAAGTACTTGATACCGCACGCGCACAACTTGGTGTTGTTTACCCAGCAGATTTATCCTCTGAATAAAACAAAAACTACCGGCTAAGCGATAAGCGTATTTTATCGCTTGGCCTTTGGGCACACTTTACTCAACACTGCTATTTTAAATTAAGCTTAAAAAGATCACAAAATTTGACTTACCTCTGAGATCAAAAGCAGGTAACATGCCGCCAAAATTCATCGCAATCTTTAAGGACATCCATGCAAAAATCAACCAAAGATCTATTACTGGCTATTTTATGCATATTGCTAGCAATGATGACGATTCAGTCAGGCGCGTCACTGGCTAAACAGCTTTTTCCTATTGTTGGACCTGAGGGCACAACAGCCTTACGTTTAGGATTTTCGGCCGCTATTTTGTGTTTGATTTTTAAACCATGGAAACACTTCCCTGTTGCAAGCCAACGCTTACCCATATTAATTTATGGATTAAGTTTAGGCGGCATGAATATTCTATTTTATTACGCGATAGAACGTATCCCATTAGGTATTGGGGTTGCGCTTGAATTTACAGGCCCATTAGCTGTCGCGTTGTTTTCTTCTCGCAGAAAACGTGACTTATTTTGGGTTGCCTGTGCAGTGGCCGGTATTTTATTACTTTTACCTGATATGAAAGGTCAAGACAGCCTTGATCCAGTCGGTGTAGTACTCGCACTTGCGGCGGGTGCCTGTTGGGCTGGCTATATTTTATTTGGTAAGAAAACAGGCAGTCAAAGCTCTGGTGGCGCAACGGTTGCGATGGGCATGACCATTTCAGCCATTGTGCTGGTACCTTATGGCGGCATTTCACAAAGTGCTGCATTTACTTGGGATATTATTCCATTAGGTATTGCTATCGCCGTGCTTTCAAGCGCCCTGCCTTATACTCTTGAAATGATTACTTTACGTAATATGTCGCCACAAGGTTTTAGTATTGTAATGAGCCTAGAACCTGCAATTGCAGCACTCGCTGGCTTAGTTATTTTAGGTGAACTGCTAAGCATTTGGCAGTGGCTGGCCATTTTACTGGTGATTATTGCCTCGGTAGGCAGCTCCATGTCTAATGGTAAAAAGCAGCCTGCTGGTTAGAGTTTAATAATTTAATTGCGTCATGAACTATCATGGCGCAACTTCTCATCTCCTATTTTACAACTCCCTCTTAGTATAACTAAGCCTACGTTTTATCTCTCCTTTCACACCATTCATTGTTGCACTTAAAACAATATATACCACTTGCGGTGTGTGCATTATTTATACAAACACCTTGTTATATTTAAACTTTAAATTTAAGTAAAAAACCACAACTTAATTTTTATTCTAAAAAAGTGAATTAAAATTCATGTTTTTATTTCCATCAACAAAACTCCCTGATATTATTAGCGCTCATTTATTAACGTACTAAATCTAACTAGGATCAATTTTTATGTTTAAACCAAGCCTGTTAACCTTGGCTGTATCAAGCGCACTGAGCGGTGTATTATTTAGCGGTAATGCAACAGCACAAGAGCAAATTATTGAAAAAAATAAATCGCTTGAAGTTATTGAGGTTACAGCAACACGCCGAAGTGGCTCTATTCAGGCTGCGCCTCTTAACATTACTGCGCTTGATGCCGATGTAATGAAAGACCAAAATATCAGCGAATTAGCCGATGTAGCGCGTTGGGTGCCAGGTTTAACAATTACTGATCAAGGTGGTCGCTCTGGCTCACCTATTATAGTTCGTGGATTAAATACAAATTCATCAGGCCCTTCATCAGATGGCGGCACGGTAGCCACTTACATTAACGAAATTCCAGTATCGGTAGATATGCGCCTTGTTGATGTAGAACGAGTAGAAGTACTTATTGGACCACAAGGCACATTGTATGGCGCAGGCACATTGGGTGGCGCTATTCGTTACATGCTTAAAGAGCCAGAGCTTGATTTTATATCAGGTGAAGTATTTGGTGATGTTTTTCAAACTCAAGAAAGTGATTCGGTCGGTGGCGAAGCCGGTTTTATCTTCAACTTACCATTAATTGAAGACAAACTGGCTGTACGTACCAGTTTAAATATTTATGAAGACCCAGGGTTTATAGACTACGCCTACACCGTTCGTGAACCAGGTGTGTCGATTACCGACCCTGATTGGACAAACCTTGATGCGGTTAATAGCAACCTTAAAAATGTAAAAGACGCCAACGGTGAAACCACCACAACTGGGCGTATTTCATTGCGTTACAAAGCAAATGAGTCATTCGAAGGCACATTAAACTACTTCTATCAAAAGCAAGACACCGAAGGCCGCTCAATTGTTCATCACAATAGCCTTAACGAAAATAATGGTTTAAATGATCGCATCGGCAAATACGAGTCAGCGTACCGTTTTGAAGAGCCACGGAAAAAAGAAGATCAATTACTGAGCCTCGAACTTAAAGCCGACTTAGGTTTTGCCGAGCTGGTATCAGCTACCGGTATTTCACACTTTGAAGCCGATGGTCAACGCGACCAAACTGACCTTTTAATTCGTTTAGACTATGGCTACGAGGAGTTTCCTTCGTTTTCAGCATTTACCCGTGAATTAGACGAAGTCGATACCTTTACCCAAGAGCTACGTTTGGTCTCACAAAGCGATAGCGACCTAAGCTGGATTGTTGGTGGTTTTTACAACAAAACCGATACTGATGCATCAAGCAGAGAGTTTACGCCAGGCTTTGATCAGTTCGCGGTTGATAATTTTGGTGGCGCACAGCTAAGACTAGACTCTTTAGAGTATTTAGAAATTACTGGCAGCAAAGTCACTGAATCAGCACTTTTTGGTGAAGTAGGTTACCAGGTAACCGATAAACTCGACATTACTATTGGCGCGCGTTTTTACGAATACGACGTAGAATCAAAAGCGGCCTTTGACTTCCCATTAGCAAATACCTTGTATGAAGGTGCAGCACCTGATGCAATTTCAGTTAACTTTGAAGAGAACGAAGCCGGTGATAACGGTAATCTGTTCAAATTTAATGCTAAATACCAATTTACAGATTCAGTGATGGCGTATGCAACCATTAGTGAAGGCTTTAGAATTGGTGGCTCAAATGGCTTAGTGCCTTGCCCAACCCCTCTACCTGAGGATCAACAAACAGGCTGTGGTACACCTGATGAAATGCTATACGATGCCGATACAACCACCAACTATGAGCTAGGCTTCAAAAGTACTTGGATGAGAAGCCAGCTTCACTTTAATGCTGCGCTATTCAATGTAGATTGGGATAACGCACAAATTGCCGGTGCAACAACAGTAGGCCAACTACCGTATTTATCAAATGCTGGTAGCGCGAATGCGAAAGGGGTTGAAATTGCCACGCGTGCAATTTTATCGGACTCGTTTACTGCCTATGCAACTTATGCCTATACAAAAGCAGAACTAACCTCAGACGCTCCGTATTTATTTAATGCCGATGGCACTGATGGCGCAAAAGATGGCGACCGTTTACCGGGCTCGCCTGAGCATCAGTTCTCTATGGGTATTAACTACCAAACAGACGTTTTAAATGATAAAACCCTTGATATTAACTATGGTTTAACCGCACAAAGTGATGTAATTTCAAAAGTAGGCCTACGTGACAACGGTGAAGCACTCCCAGGTTATAGCTTAAGTAATATTTCAGCTAAATTAACCGCCGATGCGTGGTCGACTACGTTATATGTAGATAACCTATTTAATAAATATGCGGTTACCTCTGTTCGTCGCTCAGATGCGGATATTACAACAGCCAATGGCGCAGACATACAACGTAACTATGGTTACTTTATTAATCGCCCGCTTACTGTTGGCATTAAATTTAACTATCAGTTTGAAATATAATTAAGCGACAAGTTTGAAATGTAATTAAACGATAAGTTTAAGTACAATCAAGAGGCTCAAATTAATTTTGAGCCTCTTGATTTGTAAGTACATTATTTATAAGAGTATTCATGCAGCCAAACTTAAAGCAACTACACCAAAGCGCTATCAACAACTTAAACCAAGGCAATATTCAGCAAGCGCATAAAGCACTGGTTGAGCTGGTAACACAAAAACCAGACTTTGCTGATGGCTACTTTTTGCTCGCTATGATTAATTTACAGGTTGGTCAAATTTATAAAGCGATAAAGCTAATTGAAAAAGCATTAAGCTTTACCCAGTCTATTGAATATACAGCGCAACTTGCCAAGTGTTACGCCCTTACCGGCGACTTACAAAAAGCAAAAAACACCGCCCTTAGCGTTAAGCCTGAACATATTAGTAAAGCACTGGATGCCGATACATTAGGCGTGGCCCTCACCCAAGCGGGTTTACACCAGCAAGCGGCAGACTATTTTACATGCGCGTTAAAATTGGCTGAATCAAATAACACGAGTCAGCCGCAGTTTTATTACAATTATGGGGTGTGCGCTAAATTTTTAGGCCAGTTTGAAAAGGCACAGCACGCGTTTGAAAATGCCATTTCACTGAACCCGCTTCATCATCAAAGTCATTTTGCCTTAGCCGATTTAACTAAAGTCACCGAACATAACAACCACATAGCGCGATTAAAAAACGTATTTACACTGGTCAATCACCCCGACGCTAAACTGCATATAGGTCATGCGCTAGCAAAAGAATATCAAGACTTAGGAGAGTTTTCAGCGGCCTTTAATGCATTACAACAAGGTAAAGCAGCAAAACTCGCTAATAAGGCGTTTGATAATCAAGCGTCTGAGGCTTTATTTGCACATATAAAACAGCTCAGTGATAAATACAAAAACCAACAAACAGCTGGCAACCAAAGCAGTGAGCCAATTTTTGTATTAGGCATGCCGCGCTCTGGCACCACATTAGTTGAACGCATTTTATCAAGCCACAGCGACGTACAATCGGCGGGCGAGCTGCAAGACTTTGGCCTAAGTGTAAAAAAACTTAGCCAAACGCACACGCCTCAAGTACTCGATATAGACACCTTAAACCAAGCTTATCAGCTTGATTTTGCGAAACTTGGCAGCACTTACCTTGAAGCAACCCGTGTTGTAACCGGCAGCCATAAACACTTTATTGATAAACTACCGTTTAACTTTTTTTATATCGATTTAATTACCAAAGCACTGCCAAACGCCAAAATAATTTGCCTACTTCGCGACCCCATGGACACCTGCATTGGTAACTATCGTCAGCTATTTACCATTAACAACCCATATTATGCTTACTCGTTAGACTTACTCGACACCGCTAAATTTTACAGCCGCTTTTATAAACTGATGCAGCACTTCAGCAACCTGCACAGCAATATTAAACTAGTAAAATACGAAGAGCTCATCGCCGCACCAGAGCAAAAAATAAAAGAGTTAGTGAGCTATTGCGACTTAGACTGGCAACCGCAGTGCCTTGATTTTCATTTAAACACCACACCGGTATCAACCGCTAGCAAAATGCAAGTGCGCCAACCGCTTAACAACAAGGCCATAGGCCGCTGGAAGAACTTTAAGCCTCATACAGATGAAGCGCAGACTTATCTTTTAAAGCAAAATATCAGTTTTGAGTAAGGGTTTGTGGTTTGAAAGTTGAATTTATGAACTTAGAGTTAGCTTGATTAGTGCCAGAATAGCTCGAATAAGCAATGCGTCGCCCGACAAAGTAAAATACCTTACCAATTATTATCAATTGTAAGTGCTTTGCATACATTATCGCGACAATTTCATTCTATTGTACTTGATGTCTTATCTTCATAATGGCCTCAATTAACCAAGACGTGGAATCGCATTATGAAAAATTTAGCACTTATAATCTCGATACTTATTACTGCACTTGCATTGCAAGCTTGCGGTAGCAGTTCAAAAAAAACAACTGAACCGACAACGACAACGGGTCCAACAACACCTGTAACCCCAGAAGCAATACATCATATTCAACCAGAAAATGTTGCTGAATATATTGATAACTTTAAACGTCAATTTGACGCATTAGAACTGCAAATTGACGGTGTAAATTATGACATCTCATTCGTTGATATAGATCAAGATGATAATCTGATTTTTGCTAAATATGATAAAGGCTTTTTGTTTTTTGGCTTTGATTTTGAAGAGAATGACCCTGTTGCCTTTATCAGGGTAGTAGAGAGTGAACTGGAGGATATTAATGAGGCACTTGCCGATGCTAATAACTATTTCTTTGGCAAGGACATTTCGATATCACAAGATGATAACGAGAATGCAATATATAAGGGTAGTATTAGTCACCCTGAAAAAGGTGATTTTCCAATAAGAATGACTATTAATGAGTCTTTGATAGAAGGTGGCACTAGTACAGTTGAAGTATCTGGTACTCAAGCTCTGATTAATGGTGATCTTGGCAGTCTAACATATGTACAGATCAGTGATTTAATTAATGACCATCCTGAAGTTGATACCTTGTTGCTTCAGGAAATTAGTGGCTCGGTAAATGATGCTATTAATATGCACACAGGTAGATTGGTACGCAATGCCATGTTAACCACAATGGTTGAAGCAACTTCTGATATTAACTCTGGTGGTGTTGATTTATATGCTGCTGGTTTTAGAAGAGTATATACTGAAGGTGCAAAGCTTGGTGTTCATTCTTGGTGTTGTACAGACGGTAAACCAGCTAATGAACTTGGTAGAGATCATGAAGGTCACGGTGCACAACTTACTTTCTTTCGAGAAATGTTAGGCAATGAGTTGGGTCCAGAGTTTTACTATTTTACTATTGAAGCGGCGCCTCATAATACGGTGCATGTGATGACAAAAGCTGAATTAGATAAATACTTGTTACCATAATTTATGGTATTTGAAGTGACTGAAAAGAGGCATTATTAGTGCCTCTTTTTTATTTTTTTGCTATATTTGTACTAGTAACCTACTAAGTGAGCTATCTATCTTAAATGTCGAATATCCAAACTATTATGCTGGTTGAAGATGATGATAAATTAGCATCTTTACTGCACGACTACCTCTCAAATTTTGGATTCGATGTTGTAGTTGTTCACTCGGGCATTGACGCTGTCGAAAAAATACTTTCTATTCAGCCCTCACTGGTCGTGCTTGATTTAATGCTACCAGGCCTTGATGGTTTATCTGTTTGTCGTAAGGTTAGAAGTCAATTTTCTGGTCGAATATTGATGCTGACTGCTAGTGGTGATGATATGGATCAGGTGGCGGCACTTGAAATCGGAGCCGATGATTTTGTTCAGAAGCCAATTCAGCCACGGGTACTGCTAGCACGAATAAAAAATTTATTACGACGAGATCAAGGCTCTACAGAAGCAACTACATCAGCTGAATTAAATCAAGCAAGTCGTTCAGATAAAGAAAAAGCTTTTGGCTCTTTGTGGTTGAATGAATCATTGCAACGCTGCAAATTAAATGATGAATTAGTACCCCTTACCCCATCTGAATTTTTACTGCTATGGCACTTAGTTGAGCATGCAGAACAAGTGTTAAGTCGTGAGGAACTGTTGCAATCGTTGAGAAATATTGAATATGACGGTTTAGATCGCTCGGTTGATAACAAAATAGCCCAAATAAGAAAAAAGCTTAAAGATGATGCTAATCGCCCACAAGGTGTAATAACAGTTAGGGGTAAAGGTTATATGTTTGTACCTGATTATTGGTAATTGATATTCATACAAACACATACAGAATAAGAGCATATTTCAGGCTAAACTACTTGCATAACATTTAATTGTGCGAACTTTATGACCAGATTATTTATTTCTTTGTATTTAGGGCTATTAGCGACACTCTATATTTTTATGATTGCTGCCCATTTAATTAATACCTATCTCTATGTTGACATAGAAAACATTATAAAAGCTGAAAACTTTGCTGCAGAAATAACATTACTTGAAGAACTTGATAGTCATATAACTTTGCAACACAGACAAGAGCTTATTGATGTTATTGCTGATAAAAACCAAATCATAATCAGCCCGGTTCCATTTGCTAATATTCCCACTCATATTCAAAAGGCATTAGAAAACCAGCCAACATGGTTTGATGACGAAGAGTATGATTACTTCAAAGTCTTTTCACCTGCGCAGTATTACCAAATTGAAGAAGATGAAACACATCATTTGTTAGAAGTTGACGAAGCTGTTGGCGATGCTATTTTTATTGCACTAATTTGTTTTGTTGCTTCGGGGTGTTTTATTTGGTTATTTGGTCTACACCGAAAATTAAAACGTGTTGAGTCTACCCTTGTTGATATTAGCCAAGGTAACTTGGCTGCACGAGCGTCGACCAAAAAGCGTTTTCAAGTTGGGAGACTTAATACTTGTTTAAATGATATGGCAAAGCAGATGGAAGGCATTTTAGGTAGCCACAAACAGCTTACCCATGTTATTGCTCATGAATTTCGTTCACCTTTATTTCGTATGCAAATGATCTTGGAAATGCTAGTAACTGCCAAAAACGACAATATGATGGCTCATGTAAAAGGACTGGAGGATGAAATCTTCTGTTTAGAGGATTTAGTGAAGGAACTGTTAAGTTATGCGAAAATGGAACGAGCAGAGCTTAATCTACAACTAGAAGAAGTTAATGTTGCTGATCTTTCACAATATTTACAGGAAAAGTTATTGATTGAATGTAAGGCAAGTCTTCAATGGAATAATCAAATTTGTAATGAAATTAGCGTTTTACTTGATAAGTCGTTAACCGAACGCGCGATTACTAACCTTGTAAAAAATGCAGATAAATATGGTGAATCTGAAGTTTATGTTTGTATGGTTAAAATTGTTGACTCAATAGTCGTTTCTGTTGAAGATAATGGCAAAGGCATTCCACCTCAGCAGCAAGCCAATATTTTTGAACCTTTTTATCAAATCAATGATGGTAATCAGAAAGCTGGTTTTGGGCTTGGATTAGCTATTGTAAAAGAAATTGCGCAGTTGCATGGGGGAAGTGTTGTTGTCAGCGACAGTAAATATGGTGGCGCCAAGTTTGATCTAACTTTGCCAATTAAACACTAGTGAGCTATTGCGACTTAGATTGGCAACCACAGTGCCTTGATTTTCATTTAAACACTGCACCAGTATTAAACGTCAGCAAAATGCAAGTGCGCCAGCCGCTTAACAACAAGGCCATAGGCCGCTGGGAGAATTTTAAGCCTTATACAGAGCAAGCGCAGACTTATCTTTTAAAGCAAAATATACCAATTGAATAAAGAGTTGAGGTGCAGGAAGTAACTATCATATTCTCAACCACTAAATACGGGGAATTTTAAAGTTTGAGATTAGTGTTTAATTTTCACCTAGGGTGGGCTGAGCGAAACGAACCAACTAAAATATTCCCAACAAAAAACGCTTTCCTATAAAGCGTATAAGCCTAGACAAAACATTTCAAAATTTATCTTAAACCTCTTTTGTAGCGTCACTTTCATTACGTACTCTGCCCAAACGGGTTGATATAATAATTAACACGCCACACACTATCCCCAAACCAATAGACTTACT
Source organism: Pseudoalteromonas sp. 3J6 (assembly GCF_903995135.1). Lineage (GTDB taxonomy): Bacteria > Pseudomonadota > Gammaproteobacteria > Enterobacterales > Alteromonadaceae > Pseudoalteromonas. Next base: position 1,903,445 of record NZ_LR877185.1, read on the forward strand.
TAATCCCAGTGATCCTAAAACAGGTTTTATCATAAAATAATTAAAAATAACCATAGGTAAAAGCGCAACGAAAAACACTTTTACATTAAAGGTTACTGCAAATGGTTTTTTGCATTGTGGGCACTCTCTTATCTTGCTCCAACTTTGTAAGGCTTTAGAAAAAAACCCAATTTTTTCTTCACAATGAGGACATTTATAAAATTGTGCATTCGCCTCAAAACCATCCTCTACTTCATGACTCGTTGTTGGGTTTTCAAGGCGATTATTTAACTCTTTTTTTAACTCATTTGTTCTTTCAGGATACGCTTCTTGATCGATAGCACGTAATGACTCTTCTAGCTCTGAAATTGAATATTCTGAGTAATTTGGTTCCATACCTGTGTTCTCCTTGTTTAATAAAGCCCACTGAGAAATAGTTTCGCTAAAGTATCGCTCAATTGGCGCTAACCAACTGTTTTTTATATAAATAAAACAAATGAAAAGTCGCTATAAAGGGTGCAATAATAATATATATAAAAATAAACTCTTTTGGTTTCATCGTACTAAATTCAGCCGTTGTTAAAACAACAGGACAAAAACTACAACCTAATAACAATCCAAGTTTCACAATGATAGGATGCTTTAATACCGTTAAATTTTTCATCGTTTTTATTAATGAATGTAGTGACCATAAACCATATGCACCACCCAGCAAAAAATAGCCCAAAATAGGGTTTAATGTAAGTGAAAATACAACCCAACCAAATATACTATAAATCAAATAAAGCAATAACGTAGGTATAAAAACAAAAGCAGTATAAAGAGATATTATTTTTTGTAATTGAGAATTACTCATACGTCTTATAAACATCCAAAACTGTATTAAATAACAGATAATAGCTGGCTAAAGCATCGTGCGATTGCAATATGTCGCTTTTTCAAAATCACTAATATTCATTGCAATGTTAGAAATTTCAGGAAATAAAGCAACAAGCTTACTAACAATTGCTCGTGAGAGGTTCGCTTTTTGCTCTGTTGTTCTTCCTTGCATTATATGGGCAAACACATGAATAAAGTCTTCACGCTTATTCCCCACAGAGAAAGTATTAAATGGATTTATTCTGACTTTTATATCACCTTCGTCGAATAAACCTGTAGCGTGAGCTACAAAATGAATTTGTTCAATAATGTATTCCTCATCATGTTCCCCAAAAACACTTTCAGAACAGTCCATTATAAAATGAGGCATATACTCTCCTTGATATTAATCGCTGATGTAAATATTTATTCAATACAACTTATATAAACATTTCGTGAGGGTTTAAAAAAAACATTCTTTTCCAACCCTGAGTCTGTGTTGTAGCTAACCAAGGAATTGGAATTATTGATAAGATTGAATAATGAATGTGTGGCTGTTTTCCTTGGGCATTACCTGAATCCCCCAAAACACCAATAACTGAGCCAGTCTTAACAACAGTACCCGTTGTAACAGAGTAACTGTCCATATGCGCGTAATAGTGAATACGCCATTTAGGCCCTAATACTGCCACTACATTCCCGCCTTTTCGTGTTGTGCCCGTATAAATGACTAAGCCTTTGCTAGAAGAAAGTGTGGCAGTCCCTTTTTTACCAAATATATCAATCCCTTTATGGACCACAGAGCTTCCCCATGGCTCATACCAAAAAGTATTATGGTTCCAATCATTGGGTGTTGCACCCTCAACAGGAATAACAATGTCATCTGGTATGATCATACCTATAAGGAAAACTGCTGTAAGTAGAACGAGTATAAATCTTAATTTTTTCAATGAGCTATCCTTGGCACATATTAACCGAAGTACTACCAGTTTGGGTGTCAGCGTGGGAACTATTCATACAATGGGCTTTAGTTTATAAAGGGAATGTTTTAATGCCCTAATTAGGCCACGTTAATAAAATGCGCTGCCCTAAGTCGTCCCTGCATTACTAAGCATATTTATTGCCTGATATTAAACCGAATTAAGCGCGTTAAATCAACACTCTAATTTCGACTATAAGTTAAGTTGAAGATGAGCGCCTCAATTAATACAAGGATAGCGTTGCATTCACCAGTTGAACTCACAGCCATAAGCGGACTGTCGTAACCTTAGACTCTTGTTAAGTGCCCTATTGCTCAACATATTTAAAGGTATCAGCACCATCGAAAAACCTAACATTAACAGACTTAAATAGCTCAGGAGTAGCCATTCTGGTGTTGATTGCGACCCTATTTGTACCGTCATCTCTTTTTTGTGTGTAGTGAGTCGTGCAACCACAAAAAGTGCAAGAATGATATGAGCGAACTTTGCTACCCCACAAATGAACAGTAGCCTCTGATTTTACTTTAATATCAACTTGATCGACTGTGTAATAAGCCCAAAGAGCACCCAGCCGGTAACACATTGAACAATTACAACTGGTAATAGATTCTAGTAGCATGTCTGCTGTTATAACGATATTACCGCAATGACAAGTAGCTTTGACCATGTTTCCTCCTTGAACACTTAACGCCTCAATCAGCCGACGCGTTAGCGGTCTGCTGGATTGATTTGTTAGCATTTTCCTCGGTTAGTAAACATATACCCAACCAAATAAACCAAACAATTTGTGATACGCCAAATATTTCAGTAAATAGTTTGTCAGGATAAATCGTTGCAATGCCCGCTATGCCTACAAAATATCCGAGATAGTTAAGTGACCGGGGTAATCTACCTTCTTGTATAGCTGCTACGCTAATCAATAGAACCCAAAGTCCGCCAACTAATTCATTTCCACCACCTATACTTTCTGTTATCACTGAAACGATTATCCACATATCAAGGGCTTTTTCTGGATTTGCATCCATCAGATCGATTGCATGATCAAGCCCGATATTCGAAATCATTCCACTTGCGATCACCAGACCGACCCAAATGCCCCCGAATAGAGATCCAATAGTAATTAAGGGATTAACTTTATATTTAAGCCTCTTATACATACCAATAACGAGTATGGCCAGAAAAATGCCAAACACCACGTACATCAGAAAATAGAACATTGAAAATAGAAGTTGATTTTCTGCCATGTAAGTCATTTTTTCGACTGGACTACCATCAACCGGATATGACCAAAAAGCCCCAAAATACACAAAGGCTGCTATGTAAATAAGCCCTTGGAAAATTGCTGCGATACCAGCTAGTTTTTGTAGACCCTTCATTTGGCGAAACCCCGTTTGTTGTATTGCTAACGCCTTGCTAAGCAGCGAAAAATTGTTGGCTAAAATAGTGAACGAAGTGAACAAAAGCCAACTGTTTTTTGTCCGTTTAAGCAACTTGATACTCATTGAGCCTCCTCCCCAGCATCGCGTTTATTCGCTACGCTGAAAAGGCAACCAACCTTACAGGAGAAAGCTCAATGAACTTTTACAATAACATGCATCCATATTATTGTGGAATCGATTTACATGCCCGATTGCTTTACGTCTGTATCATTGATAATACAGAACTTATCCTTGTTCACAAGAAAATTAAAGATGACCCAGAAGCACTACTAAAGCTACTTAAACCCTACATTGGCGATATTGTTGTTGGCGTGGAGTGCATGCATTGCTGGTATTGGGTCGCTGATTTTTGCAAAGAGCACACTATCGACTTTATTCTAGGTCATGCCCTATACATGAAGGCAATTCATGGCGGTAAAGCTAAAAACGATAAAATAGATTCGTATAAAATAGCCAAACTTATCCGTGGTGGTAACTTTCCACTCGCTTATGTGTATGACAAATATATTCGTGCTACGCGCGACTTATTACGGCGAAGAACCAAAATTGTTCGTCATGGCGCTGATTTAAAAGCCCATGTAGCCAATACTGCCAGCCAGTACAATTTACCTGCCCACAATGTTAACTTAAAGAACGTTTGCGACAGAGAAAAGATGCGCTATTACTTCCCTGATCCCGTTGTGCAACGATCTATTAATTTAAATATGGCCATACTCGATTGCTATCACAATGAGCTTAAGCCTTTAGAGCATTATATTGAACAAATGGCCAAGCAACACAACCCTGTTCACCTTAATATTTTGCAAACAATTAATGGTATAGGCCGTATTCTTGCAAACACCATTATTTACGAAATTGGTGATATCAATCGCTTTTCAAGCGTACAAAAGTTCGCTTCATACAGTCGGTTGGTCAAATGCAAAGCGGAGTCTGCTGGCAAAACCTATGGCACCCAAGGTAATAAAATTGGCAATGCACATCTCAAATGGGCTTTCTCGGAAGCTGCCGTATTACTGCTGCGCCACAATCATAACGCTAACAAATACCTTGAAAAACTACAAAAGCGAATGAGCAAAGCCAAAGCACTGTCAGCGCTTGCGCATAAGCTTGGTCGCTGTGTTTATTACATGCTTAAAAAAGAGACGGTATTCGATGAAGCAAAATTCTTAAAGAGTTAGTCACGGTACTGAGTGAGCTGAACATCTAACTGGATTTAAGGCTGAGCATCAATCAATTGGGTGAGTTAATAACCAACAAGGTTTTACCTGATTATATGCCTACAGACCTAAGCCACTTGTCTTGATTAGACGCTCAGTACGCGTGCATTAATACAATAAACAAAGTCGCTTACACCTGACTTGATAACTGCGTTACGCACCTTAATCTAACTGGATCATCAAAACCAGCCGCCTTTAATAGTGCCATGATGAGGTTAACCGATGAATGTCTAGTGCCCCAGCAACCCCAAAAGGATATGGGAAAAACCTGACAGCGATGAGATCGCAATAAGATATTACTGCGTAACGCACCCTATATGTGTTTGCCGTAAGCTACTTGCTTAACAGCCGTATCGACAGACAAAGTAAACGAATTTGTTTATTGGTTTAGAATTGACCGTCAATTTATAAAAACGGTCAAAAAGAACATTAATGCCTATTGACAGAGTTAAGGCTCATATGTGTTATGTTGAAACTGCTAGTTACTGCTTGTATTTCCTACATGCCATAAGATATCACAAGTAGAACATTCGTAAATTATTGCCTCACCGTCAGCCATACTGTTTTTGAGCGGTGCTTTAATCTCAGAGTTACACTCATTACAGCGAAACGGTTCTGATGAGGCTTTATAAAGAATAAAGCCTCGAATTAAACTAGCAAAAACTAGAGCGATAGAAATACCAACACCAATGATTGTAAAAGTTTCATTTTTGAAATCTAAGTATTCAACTATTTTAAGGCCAACAAAAGCAAGAAAAATACCTAGAATGAAATGACTAGCTATATGCCCCTCGGCTTTAACATTAAAATTTTTGGCTGACTTTACTCTCGACATACTCTTTTCAACATAACGCCAGCTTAAGCGGACTAAAATAATAGTTGGCTATAATTTAGCGAGGAACGAGCGACAAGCCAACTATTATGTGTCCCATTACTTAATGCGCTTGTTATATAGCATTGTACTCATGATTAAGTAACCCTAACTTTAAATCGTTGCACCAATTGCCACCTAATTTAAAGTTATCTCGAATTGTACCTTCATGAGTAAAGCCCAAAGCTTTTAGTAAATTAAATGAAGGGGAATTACCTTCAGTGACAGTTGCGATCACTTTATGGAAGTTACATTGATTAAATGCATATTCAATAACGGCTTTAGTTGACTCTTTGCCATACCCTTTGCCTTGAAATTTTGGACTTAGCAAGAAACCAAGTTCAGCCTGTTGATATGGTTCCCACTCAGGAAAAAAGCCAGTTACGCCAATTTTATTCCCAGTTGCGTGTTCAATGATTGTTAAAGTTAACCATTGATTTGAAGTCTTTTTCCATTCACCTAAGCGAGAATTAAAGCGTTCACTTATTTCAGATTCGGTAAATGGATCGCTGACATATTTGAGTACACCGCTTGATTGATGAAGTTCCTCAAAAAATTCCCAGTCATCTTTACTAATTGGTTTTAAAGTCAACCTTTGGGTTTCAATTTGCACTGACTTTCCTTTGCTATATAACGCCGCGTTAAGTAGTGAGCAACGCTGATACGAAACTTAACCTTGCCACCAGAAACACAAAAACTCAACCAAACCGAAATTACCGCGCGTTGCGAATCTGCCTTAAACGCTTTGTTAGCAGAGCTTTTTTAGCAACCCTTGCTTAATTTCAGACCACTCTGAATCAATAATTGAATAAACAACCGTGTCCCTTACAGAACCATCCTTTAGTATTTGATGGTTGCGTAAAATACCGTCTTGATTTGCACCTAGCCGTTCAATAGCTTTTCGAGAAGCTGTATTGCAAACATGAGTTCGAAACTCTACTGCAATTGCCTCGTACCTCTCAAATAACTGTTTGAGGAGAAGATATTTACACTCTGTATTTATCAGAGTTCCCCTAGCCGAATTTGCATACCAAGTATAACCAATCAAAGCCCGTTTATTTGAATCATCAACTCCATAGTAACGAGTCGACCCTACTATCTTATTAGTTACTCTGTCTCTCACCGCATAGGCGATATTACCTAGAAGCATCTGAGTGATTGCATCACTGACATAGCAATGCATCTTTTCTGGGCTTGGTACATTAGCGAACCATAGCTTCCAATGCTCTCCGTCTTTAACTGCCTCAATCAATGCCGGAACATGATCTAAAGTAAGAGGTTCAAGAGCAACATATTGACCTTCAATTAAGCTTTTTTCTGTCCACATAAGCCTCAATTTCCTTTTGCCAGCTAACGCTAAGCTAAACGGCGCAGTAAATCTGGCGGCTTTTTTGGAACAAAAAAGATGACAGGTTTACGGAGTCCGTTTGAGCGTTTTGTTATAAGTAATTTACACCATGTTTAACCTGAACAAAGTCATTTGGAAATGCAATAGCCTCTGAATTAATTAACTTAACACTGCTATTGATTTCACCAAAAAGTGGTATACCTTTACCTAAAATAATTGGTGCTTTGGTAATTGTTATTTCGTTAATGAGTTGAAGGTTAATAAAAGCCGTAATGGTTGTTCCACCATCAATGTACGCGTGTTTATATCCTTCAGTTTCAAGGTGACTTATTAACTTTAAGATATCCCCTGAATACATTTCAACTTGGCCACGTAAATTTTCAGGTGGCTCATTGATTGAATTACTTAACACGTAAACCTTTGTATCTCCATATGGCCACTGTTCAGGAGTTAAATTAAAACTAGAAATTGCATCCATGCACTTTCTTCCCATGATCATACAATCAACAGATGCTACAAACTCATTAAACCCCATATCAGGGTTCTTGCTCATATCAGCTTCTGAGTTCCCTGCAGTATGTAGCCAATTGACATCACCTTCGGGTGTTGCAATATAACCATCTGCACTCGTTGCAATATATACAGAACATTTCATAGTTAATTTGACTCCAAATTCGAGATTACTTATAACAATTTAATAGTGCGCTCATCGCGCATATTTCTGCCGACTTAACGCTCATTTACCTACTTTATATAGTTTTAGCAAATAACCTAAGACATTACTATCACTACGTTTTCTAAAATTTTTAGGTAGAATTAAATGAACCAATATGCGCGCAGCGCTCATTTTCATGAATATATGCGCAAAAAGCAGTTTAACTAATCAATTAACGACGATATTTAGCCAATCTCAATGGCTGGTTTTCGCTCTTTACCAAATTTTACTTAAGCGTAGAAGACGTTGTAATCTTGCTAGTTATTTGTGATGACAAACTCGTGGTAGCCTTCTGTTTCAGGAGGATCAACTTTATCAACACGCAGAACGTTTAATTTAGCAAACAAACTATTCCAAAATTTCAACGCTGAACTATCGTTTAAATGAACTGCTACATGCCACTGATTTGTTTCAACAGGCATCAAGTTTTGAATAACAAATTTGGCAATGCCTTGTTTTCGATATTTGGGTAAAATAAAAATATCAGCCAACTCAGGTATTTCTTTGCCAACGATCTCAGTTGGTTCTACGGTAGCAAAACCAGCAATTTGGTTAGAAACGAGTACAAGATAAATAATGCAGTCTTCCTCACCACGCACTACACATTCTAAATATTCTTCATCAATATCATAGCAACCATCTAAACCAACATCTTCTAAGTCAAATATACTCTGATGATATTGGTAAAACTGCCACAGCATTTTTATTGCAGCGATATCGGTTGATTCAGCTTTTCGTATTGTAGTGTCCATTTTATACCTATTTCCTTATGTGTGGTCCGACATTAGCTTTCACTAAAGAGGTGAAGATTCGCTAATAGTTATCTTTAAAAAACATCATGTTATTAAACGATAACTACTCAAAAATAACAACAAAAAAACTTTTAAGAATAGATTGAAAAAACCGCCAACAAGCTGATAGTCAAGCGAGCAAAACTTCACGTCACACAGAAAAACTCTGACTAACAGCTTCTCGCTCTTTGTCTAACTTCGCAAAAGTGTCAATTTTAGTTATTCAGGACTCTCTCGTTTATGCTTAAAAAGTTGTCGAAAATACGACAAGGTGGGCTTTGTACGATATCACAATAACGTGGTCAAAAAGGTTAGCAGGTAAACACAAGGGAATGGACGAAGTGCATATTTTATTCAGGCGCTTAAATGTAGAAATACCATTGTTAATTTAATAAGATAGGCTACAAATTTAGAACCTTAGTTTCTGTTAGCTTAAATTATTGAGTCGACCGTAACTCTTACCTCTGCGATCGAAGATGATATTTAAATTTACCAAAAACTGGCTCTCTCCGAATTTTGTTATGGTTGTTTTGTTCTCAATAATATCCATGATCTCTACCTATTACTTACATGACTCTGAGTCTGTAAAGATAAAGGCTGCTTTGTTTGTTTCTCCTTTTTTCTATTTAACAGGGCTCTATTACTTTTTGCATTTATTAACAACTCCCAATGAAATTACTTTAGGCAACAACAGTATCGAAATTGATGGGAAAGTTTATTCGTTAGGCTTAAATACTAAGTGTCGTGTTTTATTTAATAAAGCATCACAGGCTGAATTCGAAATAACCATAAATAATAAAAAGACCGTAACAACGTCTTTTTTTTATAAATGTGATTTTAATGAGGAAGAATTTATCAGCTATTACATTGATAATGAATATGTGTTTGCAGGTTCAGTGGTATTTAATTAATGTTTAGTATCAAGCTTCCTTTAGTTTAATACACACCTGTCGGTTACCGTTGATAGTACTAATGGAACTAGATTAGATTTTGCTGTGACGAGCTAAATCCATCCTTATGTGACTCATACCTATATGCTAAGTTTTGATCTAATAGTCAAAACTCAGCACGTAAATTAAGGATTATTGCTCGTCGGCGTCGCGAATGCGTTCTTTACGTTCTTGCTCTTCATCAAAAGCGGCTTGAATTTCGTCAAGTACTGAGTCTACATCTGCCGCTTCGCTGTCATCCTCAAATTCACCACTTAGCACTGAGTGCGGGGTTAAGTTAGCATCTGCAAACAGTGCCCACATTTCTTTGGCGTATTGCGTGTGTAATAACGCCGGTGCAAATTGGCCATAATAACGGCGCATATTATTTACGTCGCGGGCAAACATAGCTTCGGCGCTATTATTAGCAGAGGCATTAACCGCTTGGGGTAAATCAATAATTACTGGGCCGTTGCTATCTACAAGTACGTTAAACTCCGATAAGTCACCGTGAATAATCCCAGCGCATAGCATGAGTTTAATGTAATGCATCATTAATGTATGTTGCTCAATGGCTTGTTGCTCAGTTAAATCAACCGCGCCAAGTTGTGGTGCAACATCGCCTTCATCATCGCTTACAAGTTCCATTAGCAATACACCGTCAATGCAGCCGTAAGTTTGCGGTACCCGAACACCCGCTGAGGATAAACGCGAGAGTGCGTCAACCTCGGCATTTTGCCAAATTTCTTCTTCTAATTGGCGGCCATAGCTTGAACGTTTACCCATAGCACGGGCTTGGCGGCCACCTCGTACTTTTCGCCCTTCTTGATATTGTGCGGCTTTTTTAAAACTACGCTTACTGGCCTCTTTATAAACCTTAGCGCAGCGAATGTCATCGCCACAGGCGACTACAAATACATCGGCCTCTTTACCGCTCATTAAACGGCTGATCACTTCATCAATAAAACCATCATCAACTAATGGCTGTAGGCGTTTAGGTATTTTCAAACGACACCTTCTAAAAATACAGAGTTGGCTTTTTGTTTTGCTATGTGGTTCAAACGAGGCATACCTTTGGAGATTGAAGAAAATTATAAATTATTAGTAAACTTTAAAGTTACATTTAATGACTAAATACGCAGCTAGAATAAGCGACTACACAGAAAAAGCCAACCGCCTTTTGTGCTTTTTAAGTATTATTGAGCCCATATTTAATTAAAACAGCATAAAAATGCTAACAAATAAAAAAAACAATAAATACATAACTAAAATTGTTAACTTATTCCAACCTAACCAAACTTCTACCTACATCATTTAACTCCCCGCAATACGCTTCAGTCAATTAATATTATTGTCTTTGGTTAAAGTTTATACTAGCAGTTTTTCTGTTATGTAAACGCAAAACTAGCATATAGCTAAGCGTTTATTCAGTAAGACTGCATTATTATTAATACTTTATAGAACATTAATAAACACAGGATTATTACACAGGAGTATATATTACATGGCAACCACACCTAAAAAGTCACATGAGGTTAATAATGTACAATCGGCCTTATTAAACCCAGATCACAGCATTCAAGTAAGAGGCGCACGTGTTCATAACTTAAAAGATGTGGATGTAAACCTGCCTCGTAATTCACTTGTGGTGCTTACCGGTATATCGGGCTCGGGTAAATCATCGCTCGCCTTTGGGACATTATTTGCCGAATCGCAACATCGTTATCTTGACTCAGTTTCGCCTTATGCACGCAGGTTAATCGATCAGGTAGACGAGCCTGATGTAGATTCGATTGAAGGGCTGCCACCAGCGGTAGCATTACAACAGCAACGTGGTGCACCCTCGGTACGTTCATCGGTGGGTAGTGTAACCACTATATCTAACGCGCTGCGAATGCTCTACTCACGCGCAGGCGAATACCCCAAAGGGCAAGGCATACTTTACGCCGATGCGTTTTCGCCCAATACGCCACAAGGCGCCTGCCCAGAGTGCCATGGTATTGGCCGCGTTTTTAACGTCACCGAAGAGCTACTAGTGCCCGATCCCACTAAATCAATTAAAGAGCGCGCCATTGCAGCATGGCCGCCTGCTTGGCAAGGTAAAAACCTAAGCCGTATTCTTACCTCTTTAGGCTACGATATTAATAAACCGTGGAATACCCTGCCTAAAAAAGCCCGTGATTGGATTTTATTTACCGACGAAACACCTACAGTGCCCGTGTTTCCTGAGTACACACTTGAGCAAACACAAGCGGCAATTAAAAATGAAGAAAGCCCTAGCTACATGGGTACATTTACAAGTGCTAAACGCTTTGTTTTACAGTCGTTTGCAAGCACTCAAAGCCCACGTACTAAAAAGCGCGTATCGCAGTATATGCAAATATCACAGTGCCCGCAGTGCGAAGGAAAAAAACTCAAAAAAGAGTCGTTATCGGTTAAAGTAGCTGGTCTTGATATAGGCGAAATTTCGCAGCTAACACTCAATGAGCTGGCAGATAAGCTAAGGTTTGCTGCTAATAATCCCGCTAAAAGTAACGCTGCAAACCCCGAAAAAGCCATAGTTGCAAAGCGTATAGCAGGCGACATTCTTAAACGCGTTGAAGCACTCACCAAACTTGGTTTAGGGTATTTATCGCTTGAACGCACCACCCCATCGTTATCGCCTGGTGAATTACAACGCTTAAGGCTTGCAACGCAAATTCGATCAAAATTATTTGGTGTAGTGTATGTGTTAGATGAACCCTCAGCAGGTTTACACCCTGCCGATACACAAGCCTTATTAGCCGCACTAGATGAGCTAATTGCCGCTGGTAACTCAGTGTTTGTGGTTGAGCACGACGTAAGTGTTATTCGCCATGCCGATTGGGTGGTTGATGTAGGACTAAATGCGGGCTCACGTGGCGGTAATATTGTTTATAGCGGCCCTGTTGCAGGCTTAAAGCAAATTAGTAACTCACACACGAGCCAGTATTTATTTAAAAATGACAAATCTCAGCAAGCTCAAATACAAAGTAAACAACGCCCAGCAAAAGCATGGCTAACGCTTAAAAATGTTGAGCGTAATAACTTACAAAAACTTAATGTAGAATTTCCGCTTGGGGTTATTACAAGTGTTACAGGGGTATCAGGCTCAGGTAAATCAAGCTTAGTAAGCCAAGCGCTTGTTGAATTGGTTTATGATGCACTAGGGCAAAAATCGCAGCCACAAATACCTACAGATGAAGCCGAGCTACTCGAGCAAGAGCTCGATATAACAACTGGCGGGCAAATAACTCACGGCATTGAACACATAAAGCGCCTGGTAACGGTTGATCAAAAAGCCATTGGCCGCACACCTCGTTCAAACCTTGCAACTTACACGGGCTTATTCGATCACGTACGTAAACTGTTTGCCAATACCAAAGAGGCAAAAGCGCGTAAGTACGATGCCGGTCGCTTTTCGTTTAACGTTAAAAAGGGTCGCTGTGAAAATTGCGAAGGCGTAGGCTTTGTAAGCGTGGAGCTGTTATTTTTGCCTAGCGTGTATTCGCCCTGCCCTGTGTGTAACGCCAAGCGCTACAACCAAAAAACACTCGACATTACCTATAAAGATAAAACTATTGCCGATGTGCTTAATTTAACTGTTGAGTCTGCGCATACATTTTTTGCCGACGAACCTGTTATCTTGCGCGCGCTAAATGCGCTGATACAAGTAGGTCTTGGCTATTTACGTCTAGGCCAACCTGCTACCGAGCTTTCGGGTGGCGAAGCCCAACGTATTAAACTTGCCACTGAACTACAACGTACTCAGCGCGGCGACACACTTTATATTTTAGATGAACCAACCACAGGTCTACACCCTAAAGATGTAGCTATGCTAATGGCGCAGTTAAATGGCTTAGTTGATGCTGGGAACACCGTCATTATGGTTGAGCACGATATGCAAGTTGCCAGTAACAGTGATTGGGTTATTGATATTGGCCCAGGAGCCGGCGACGAAGGCGGGATAATAGTTGCACAAGGTAAACCAAACGAGGTTGCGCAATCTACAAAAAGCCGTACTGCGCCGTTTTTAAAAGCGCAGTAAAGTCACGCATACTCAGATTAAAAGGTTAGCAGTTTTGTATGCTCAAAATAAAAAAGAGCCTCGGGCTCTTTTTTAACCCAAAGCTAACCAAACTCCTACTAGCACCATTAAACTCCCCGCAATACGATTCATCCACTTAATATTATTGCCTTTGGTTAAAAATAGCCGCAGGCTTTTGCCACCTGTTGCGTAAATCATCATACAGATAAACTCTGAGAGCAAAATAATGGCCACCAGCACCGCTAACTGTGGCGCAACACTGTATTGCACATTAATAAAAGGAGGTAATAAGGAAATCATAAACGCCCATCCCTTAGGGTTGGCAATGGCGGTTACAAACCCCTGCGAAAATAATGAATATCGGCTCACGGCTGTTGTGTTATGCGTATCAACCGACATTTTTCCTTTTGCACGCCACATATTAATGCCAATGTAGATTAAATAAGCGCCACCTAGCCATTTTAAAATATCAAATGCACTGGGATAATTAAGCATAACGCTGGCAACACCTAATACTGCGGCTACCGCAACACTAGCGACACCTAATAGCTCGCCAATCATCATCCATAAAGTTCGGCGCACGCCTATACTCATGCCTAAAGTCATGGCCAGTGTCATGCACATACCAGGAGTAATAGACACAAAAAAGAACGTAGGAACAAATACCGCAAGTGCAGCTACATCAATCATTTAAAGCTCGCAATAGGTTAAAAAAGTAGTGTTAATTTTGAATGAAAGGGTAAAGGAAAAAAGCCAAAGGTGAAATAGCTTCCGATAAATTAGAAGTAACAGCGTCGAGGCTCGGGCTAAGAGCACCGAACTTAGCTCGAAAGCGCTATTTTTTGCTAAGTGCCGTGAGATTAAGAGTGGATCTTCTTGATCTCACGGCACAATACACTATTGAATCGGTTGTTCTACCATATCAACTGGTTCAACGTTATCACTTAATAAATACTTATCAAGCCACTGCTCTTGCTCCCACAGTACATGTAATAAGCTTTTACGGGCACGGTAGCCGTGGGCTTCGTAAGGAAGCATCACTAAACGCGCTTCTTTACCCAAGCCTTTAAGTGCAGCATACATACGCTCACTTTGCATTGGGAAAGTGCCGTGAGATTAAGAGTGGATCTTCTTGATCTCACGGCACAATACACTATTGAATCGGTTGTTCTACCATATCAACTGGTTCAACGTTATCACTTAATAAATACTTATCAAGCCACTGCTCTTGCTCCCACAGTACATGTAATAAGCTTTTACGGGCACGGTAGCCATGAGCTTCGTAAGGAAGCATCACTAAACGCGCTTCTTTACCCAAGCCTTTAAGTGCAGCATACATACGCTCACTTTGCATTGGGAAAGTGCCGTGAGATTAAGAGTGGATCTTCTTGATCTCACGGCATAATACACTATTGAATCGGTTGTTCTTCCATATCAACTGGTTCAACGTTATCACTTAGCAAGTACTTATCAAGCCACTGCTCTTGCTCCCACAGTACATGTAATAAACTTTTACGGGCACGGTAGCCATGGGCTTCGTAAGGAAGCATCACTAAACGCGCTTCTTTACCCAAGCCTTTAAGTGCAGCATACATACGCTCACTTTGCATTGGGAAAGTTCCCGAATTCGGATCTTCTTGACCGTGGATCATTAACATAGGTTCGTTAATCTTCTCAGCATGGAAAAACGGCGACATTTTTGCGTACACACTTTGTGCTTGCCAAAAATCACGTTCTTCACCCTGAAAACCAAACGGCGTTAATGTGCGGTTATACGCACCACTTCGGGCAATACCAGCCTTAAATAAGTCGCTATGCGCTAATAAGTTAGCCACCATGAATGCACCGTAAGAGTGCCCTGCAATGGCGATATTATCTTTATCAGCAATCCCCTTTTCAACCAGTACATCAACCGCTGCTTTGGCGCTAGAAACCAACTGTTTTCTAAAGTGATCATTTGGCTCACTGCCATCAACACCTACAATCGGCATTTTAGGATCGTCAAATACTGCAATCCCTTTAGCTAAATAAGGCATTGGGCCCCAGTAACCTATGTAGGTAAATTCGTATTCTGATTCGCGTACTTGTGAAGCAACCGCTTTATCTTTATATTCAAGTGGATATGCCCACATCAGAACAGGTAAAGGCCCTTGTGTTTTGTCATACCCAGGCGGTAAATAAAGCGTACCAGATAGCTCAACGCCGTCATCGCGGGTATAACGTAATTGCTCTTTAGTCACCCCTTTAAATGCAGGATACGGATGCTCAAACTGAGTCAGTTGCGTTAAGCTATCTTTATCTAAATCACGAATAAAAAAGTTAGGCTGCTGCGTTTTAGATTCACGAATAGTAATAATACGCTTACCTTCATCGTCTAATAAAGCACGCACTCGCTCGTAGTAAGGTGCAGCAGATTGCCAAATTCGTTTAGAGCTGTTTGTTTTTACATCGTATTGATCTAAAAATGGAATATTTCCTTGCTCAGATGCTCCATTACCACGAAGGTAAATGTAACGTCCACCAACGACTTTTATAACACGTGTTCCTAAGTCGTTACGCTCATATATAGCACTACCAGGGTCTTTGTAAGCATCATTGTAACTGCGCTCTGAAAATAGCACACGATTGCTATCAGCATTACGTGGCTGAATAACATAAGTACGCACTTGTCTGTCACTAAAGCGCCAATCACTTAGCATGGCAATGCTGTCATTACCCCACTCTATACCTGCATAACGGCGCTCTACTTTTGCAAACAACTTTGGTTCGCGCCTAAACGGTGCACGTAAACTATAAAGGTAATCATGATGCTCAACCTCAGTTTTCATGTCGCCGCCATCTTGCGCTTCGGCCCAAATAACCTCTGCGCCCTGATCGGCTCGCCACTCAAAATTACGACGACCAGTGCGTACACTGTCATACCCTTGAGGAATGTTGTCGGCAAGGGGTTGCTTAGCCAGTTCGACTAAAGCATACCCACGCATTCCCCATATTTGCCATGTAGTTGCAAAACGGCTGTAAGGCACTTGATACGAAAATGGCTCGTCGATGGTCGCGACTAAAATATTGGTTGAATCAGGCGAAATTGAAAACGATTTAAATAAGCCAGCACGACCAATTTGCTGAGCCTTACCATCAAGCGTTATATATGCTAATTGCCCTTGGCCATAAAACTTAAACTGTGCTTCATCAAATGGGCTGGTTAATAAATTTTGATAAGTACGCGCTGGCGCTTTTTCACCGCTACTTTGTTGAATAACTGGTACCGTACTTTGGGTATCATTGGTTAATCTGGGTTTGTCTAAGTTAACCGCTAAATTAGCCACAATCGCTGTGCTATCGGGTAACCACTGATAAGGTGTAGCAGTTAATACTGAATTAAGTGCAAGCTCATTTAACTGCTTTGCTTGCTTGGTTTTAACGCTATAAACCCAAAGCCGTGCGTTATCCGATTGTTCAACAATAAACGCTAAATACTCGCTATTTGCTGACCAGCGAGGGGAGCGAATAATCCCCTGCGGCAAATTATTTACGTTAACCACAGTACCACTTTCTACATGCTTAAGTTCTAACGCACTGTATTTAGCACTAACCCGTGAGCGTGAAAAGTTAGCTGGGTTGAGCTTTATTCCCGCAAGCTTAAATTCTTCTTTTGCCAGCTCATCAAGCGACACAACACGCTTTCGTTCAAACAAAGCAAGCCACTGGCCATCATTTGATAAAGAGCTAGTAGGGGCTAACTTAGCATCTACGAGTGTAGCAAGCGCAGGTGAAGGGGTTTGATATCCTTGCTCTGCATAACTTGCAGGCAATAAAACAATGCAGCCTACCAAGGCAATTAACAGCCTAAAAGCATTCATGTTTTTATCCTTTTTATTTTTGAATATTACCGGATATATAAACACGTTTTGCACCATTCATAAAGTGTTAAGCTAAGTAATGACTTAAGTAGCCTGAATACGCTAAAATACACGCCTATTTACTCAACGCTAAAATTGGTTGTTTATGTCCATTAATTTGCAGCATTTTAGTTTTTCGAAATCATACTCTGCTTTTTAAATACCGTTACAGCTTTTAAAAATATACCACTGTGTTTGAGTCTGTTTTTCCATCAAATAATTAGAGAATCTAGCCAATGAAAAAAGTGCTGGTAATTGGCTATGTATGGCCAGAGCCCAATTCATCTGCTGCAGGTACGCACATGATGTCGTTACTAAATGCGTTTAGGGCGCAAAACTGGGATGTTGAGTTCGCCACGCCCGCACTGCCTACCGAACACATGGTTGACCTTGCCGACTTTGGTATAACCAGCCAAAGCATCGCTCTTAACTGCGATAGTTTTGATGACTATGTTAAAGCTTACAACCCCGATTTAGTGATGTTCGATCGTTTTATGATGGAAGAACAATTTGGTTGGCGCGTAGATAAGCATTGTCCTAATGCACTTAAAATTTTAGATACCGAAGATTTGCAGTGCCTGCGTAATGCTCGCCATGAGGCGCATAAAGCTGAGCGTGAATTCAACCATAACGATTTACTATCAGACATAGCTAAACGTGAAATAGCCGCTATTTTACGCTGTGATCTCAGCTTAATTATCTCAAGCTATGAGATGGAACTACTCAATGAAGTGTTTAAAGTTGAGCCTAGTGTGTTACATCATCTACCTTTTATGGTTGATTTAAGTGCCTTACCTGAGCAAACTAAATCGTATGAACAACGCCAACACTTTATGACCATTGGCAATTTCCGACATGCCCCAAACTGGGATGCGGTACTCTATTTACAAAAAATTTGGCCGCTTATCCGCAAACAACTACCGCAGGCAGAATTGCATATTTATGGTTCCTACCCACCGCCAAAAGCCACCGCGCTTAATAATCCTAAAACCGGCTTTTTAATTAAAGGTTGGGCCGATGATGCGTATGAAGTAATGCAAAGTGCGCGGATTTGCTTAGCTCCTTTGCGTTTTGGGGCAGGTATTAAAGGTAAACTTTTAGAAGCCATGATCATGCAAACTCCAAGCATCACCACGCCTATTGGCAGCGAAGGTATGCACAGCACGCTACCTTGGCCAGGTGTGGTAACAGCAGATGTGCAAGCTTTTGCAGATGCCGCAGTCTCTTTATACAACAACGAGGCTAAATTTAGCGAAGCACAAGCCGCTGGCGGCCTTCTGCTTAATACTCTGTATGACAAAGTACAGTTAAGTGCTCAATTAATTGAAAAAATCGACTCAATAAGCAGTAATTTAGATGCTCACCGGATGAAAAATTTCACGGGTCAAATGCTCAAACACCATACCATGCGCAGCACACAATATATGTCGCAGTGGATAGCAGAAAAAAATAAAAAATAACATTAAAAATCACTAGACAGGCGGCGATTTGTGTTTAAAATCGCCGCAAATAAACTTGGGCAATTTTAGCATTATTGCCTATATTTTTAGCTTAGTTATTTAATAGTTGGTTCAAAACAAATTTGAAAACCGCAACGTTTACTGAAAAACGCAAATTTATCGTTAAATTGGGCAAAATGCTCCATAAATACGGTACACCTGCCTATCGCTTAGAAGCCCACTTAATGGAAGTGGCGACTTATTTAGATCTTAAATCATCGTTTGTTATGTCGCCCACGTCGGTTACCTTTGTTATTTGGACCGATGGCCATGAAGATGAATATACCCATGTTGCCCGCGTTGACCCAGGCGATCACGATTTAGGTTCACTTGCCGATACCGACGATTTAGTTAATAAAATGCTCAATGGCGAGCTCACGTTGCAAGAAGTTGATCAGCAACTTGATATCATTTTTGATGCCCCAAATCCTTATAACAGAGTGCTGACAGGCGTTGCCTTTGCCACCTCTGGTGGCGCATTTGCCATGCTCATGGGCACCAGTTGGAATGACGTTATTTGGTCTGGTTTATTGACCTTTGTTGTGTACTTATTTGTATTGTGGTCGGCTCGTTCGAAACGTGTGGCCCACATGCTTGAGCCATTAGTGGCGATAGTGTCGGCCATTCTTGCTTGTGCTATTAGCGTTCATTTAGATGCACACATCAACATTCGATTAATTGTACTTTCTGCCATTATTGTGTTTATACCCGGTTTAGCCCTTGCACTTGGCCTTGCTGAACTTGCAGCCAGACACTTAGTATCGGGCACAGCACGCGTGATGGACTCATTTATGTTGCTGTTTAAGCTTTATTTTGGGGCTTTTATTGGTCTTGCTATTGGCTTTGCGGTCTTTGGGCAAGCCGATTTCGTACAACCTGAGCCGCTGCCAAAGTGGACTGCATGGCTCGCTATTTTACTTTTGTGTAGTAGCTTAATCGTTATCTTTAGAACAAAGCTTAAACATGCAATGTGGTCTATTGCCTCAGGCTTTATAGCTTATGGCACTAGTATTGGGCCTGCTATTTATTTAGATTTAAATTACACGTTAGGGACCTTTATTGGTGCATTTTCTGTTGGTGTGTTCAGTAATTTATTTAACCGTGTTGCTAATGCCCCGGCCTCAATTGTTGCTATGCAAGGCCTAATTGTATTGGTACCAGGGAGCAAAACGTATATTGGTTTAAACTCACTGATTGAAGGCCAAGACTTTGTTTATGCAGATCATATTGGTCAGCAAACGTTTTTAATCTTTATGTCGCTGGTGGCAGGACTTATTTTTGCAAACGTGGCACTTCCTCCTAAAAAGAGTCTATAGATGTATGCGCGGTTTTAAGCCGCGCTTTTGCATAACTACAACATTAAACCTCCTCTTTTGAGGATTAATCGCATTTTTTAGTATATTGAGAACACCTTGCTATAATGGCTGA
The DNA here is from genome assembly GCF_903995135.1 of Pseudoalteromonas sp. 3J6. Lineage (GTDB taxonomy): Bacteria > Pseudomonadota > Gammaproteobacteria > Enterobacterales > Alteromonadaceae > Pseudoalteromonas. The sequence goes on from NZ_LR877185.1 coordinate 1,923,464, forward strand.
AATCTAATAAAGCAAAGGAAATAACAATGCTAAAAACTAGCTTAGCGATAGCAATTGGGCTTTCAAGCTCACTTGCATTTGCGCAATCAGCAATTACTGTTGAAGACATTCCAAAAGTAAAATCAGTAATACAAACAACCGTTAGCCCCGATGGCGACAGTGTTGCATTTACCCGTTCGTTACCTCGCACGCTTTACGTTGACGAAAATGGCAGCAATTACAGTGAGCTTTATGTTGTTGACGATAAAGGTGTTGAACGCCCTTTTATTACCGGTTCAGTTAATATTAAAAGCCTACAATGGTCAAACGACAGCAAAACAATTTACTTTTTAGCGAAATTAAAAGACGACAAATATACTTCGCTTTACCAAATACCTGTTGATGGCGGCCAAGCACAAGCGGTTATGTCATTAAAAGACACATCTATTTCAAGCTATCAGTTAAGCCCTGATAACAAGCAAGTCGCTATTTTAGCAATGCCAGCTGCTGATAAGTCAGAAAAAGAACTTAAAAAACTTGGCTTTAAAGCAGAAGTGTACGAGCAAGGCCTTAAAAACAAGCAGCTTTTTATTGTAGATTTAGCTAAAGCAGACAAGCCACTTACCCCTACCGCACTCAATGTTGATAACTACGTGAGTGACGTTAATTGGGCTGCGAATGGTGAAAAGCTTCTGGTTAAAACTCAACCTACTGCACTAATTGATGATAAATACACAAAATCGATGTGGCACTTGTTTGATATTTCCAGCAACAAAGTCACCTTATCGTTTAAAACTGAAGGTAAGTTAGGCGATGCCGAGCTTTCTCATGACGGTAAATACATTGCTATTTTAGGTGCAGAAGATAAGCACGACCCTGCAACTGGCCGCTTATTTATTGCCGATACTAAAACCGCCGAAATCACTGAATGGTTACCTAACTTTATGGGCCACGTTGTTGACTTTGAATGGTCGCATAAACGTAACACGCTTAACTTTATTGCCAATGTGGGCACAGAAAGTTTTGTTGCAAGCATTAAAACCGGCTCTAACAAATACAAAAAGCTAGTAAAAGAAGGTAAATTTATTGCCTCTCAGCTAAGTGTTTCTGATTCAGATAAAACCCTAGCACTTCGTGGTAACACGGCAAAACACCCTAACGAAGTCTTTATTGTGCGCAATAACAAGGCAAAACGTTTAACTGATTCAAACAGCTGGTTAAACGACAAACGCTTTGCTAAACAAGAAACAATTACCCTTAAAGCGCGTGACGGTGTAGAACTTGATGGTGTACTAGTTTACCCACTCGATTATGAAAAAGGCACACGCTACCCACTAATTATGTCGGTACACGGTGGCCCTGAAAGTCATGATAAAAACGGCTGGGTAACTAACTACTCGCGTCCTGGTCAAATGGGCGCTGCACGTGGTTACGCAGTATTTTATCCTAACTACCGTGGCTCAACAGGTAAAGGCGTAGATTACTCTAAACTGGGTCAAAACGATTACGCAGGTAAAGAGTTTGACGACTTAGTTGATTTTAAAAATCACCTTGTTGATATGGGATTAGTTGATACTAAACGCGTGGGTATTACCGGTGGTTCTTACGGCGGTTATGCATCAGCCTGGGGCGCTACAAAGCTAACCGAGCACTTTGCTGCCAGCGTTATGTTTGTGGGTGTCACTAATCAGCTATCTAAATTTGGTACTACTGATATTTCAAACGAAATGAACCTAGTTCATGCGCGTTCATACCCATGGGATAAATGGCAATGGTACCTAGAGCGCAGCCCAATTTACTGGGCGGGTCAATCTGAAACGCCACTGCTTATTATGCATGGTAAAGACGATCCTCGCGTTCACCCTGCACAATCTATGGAACTTTACCGTTACATGAAAGTGCAAGGTAAAGATGTTCGCCTTGTTTACTACCCAGGCGAAGGCCATGGTAACCGTAAAGTAGCGGCACAGTACGATTACAGCTTGCGTTTAATGCGTTGGATGGACAACTACTTAATGGAAGGCAAAAAAGACATGCCTGCATTTGAAATTGACCATGCAGCTAAATTAAAAGCAGTGAAAGACGCTAACAAATAAGTATTAGCTTAATACCAAAGGCCAACATAAATATGTTGGCCTTTTTGTTTGTAATGCCAGGCATGCTTAGTGGCAAAGCGCTGCTTATGTTACACTCTGACTAATTATTCTGATAACTGCTAATCACACTATTGCCATGTCAAACCCTGCTAGCTGCTTTACCACTTTTAATGAAAATATAGATAACCTTGCACTGCCTGAGCAGTTTACGTTTCCCTTTTATTATAAACCTCATCCGCTGGCCGTTGCCGCTGCAAAACAATTACAACAACAATTAAAAAAGCTAGATAAGGCTATTTTAGATACAGATGATATTGATGCCGGTAAAATGTTTGGCGTATTGGTTGTTCAAGATGAGTCGCAACAGCTAGGCTTTATTAGCGCCTATTCGGGGCAAATAGCGGGGATAGATGAGCAACTGCATTTTGCGCCAAATGTGGCACTTAAACATATAGACGATGCAGAGTTTAGTCAGCAAAGCCAAGTGATTAACGACATTAATGCGCAAATTACAGCCTTGCAAAACAGTGATAATTATCAACAAATTGAGCAACAGTTAGTGACTGCTCGCCAACACTATGAGCAACAACTTATCGCCAAGCAGCAAGCGATGCAAGTAACTCGAAAACAGCGAAAACAGCAACGACAAGTTGCCAGCAAGCAACTCAATAATGATGAGTTTGAAAAACTGAAGAACCAATTAGCTGGGCAGAGCATTGTTGAGAAAAAACAACTACAAGCATTAAAGCAACAGTGGCAAACACGCATTGCAGCGCTTGAACAGGCACAACTCACAATAGATGATGAAATTAACGGATTAAAAAAACGCCGTAAAGTACTCTCTAAAAATTTACAAAAAAAGCTATTCGCTCAATACCAGTTTTTAAATGCAAACGGCGAAGTGACCGATTTGAATGCTATTTTTGCCAAACTGCCCGAGCACACACCGCCTTCAGGCGCGGGAGATTGTGCCGCGCCAAAATTATTACAATATGCTTATAAGCATAATTTAAAGCCCCTGGCTATGGCCGAATTTTGGTGGGGCGCACCGCCTAAGTCGGCAATAAGACATCATTTACATTATTACCCATCGTGCTATAGCAAATGCCAGCCTATTTTAGGGCATATGCTAGAGGGGTTAAATGTTGAAGACAACCCGCTCTTGGTCAACCCTGCACAGGGTAAAGACCTAACGATTGTTTATCAAGACGATGATTTGTTGGTGGTAAATAAACCTGCTGAGTTTTTATCTGTGCCAGGCATTAATATTGACGATTCGGTATATATGCGAATCAAAACTCAGTTCCCACACGCTTCGGGGCCACTTATTGTGCACCGATTAGACATGTCGACTTCAGGGCTGTTAATGATTGCGCTAAATAAACGGGTACATAAAGCACTGCAAAAGCAATTTATAGAGCGTAGTGTAGAAAAACGATATGTTGCTTTAGTGGCAGGTAACATTGCTGCTGATAGTGGTAGCATAGAGTTACCTTTAGTGCTTGATTTTGATGATAAGCCACGGCAAATGGTGTGTTACAAAACGGGGAAGCCGTCATTAACATCATGGCAGGTACTGGAACGTAAAAATAATACCACCCGCTTACAACTCTATCCAAAAACAGGACGTACTCATCAATTGCGTGTTCACTGTGCCCACCACTTAGGGTTAAATACACCTATTGTAGGCGACACCCACTACGGTGAAAAATCAGACCGATTACATTTGCATGCCGAGTATTTAGCTTTTACCCATCCTATTAGTCATGAACGATTAGAATTTGAAGTAGCCGCTGATTTTTAAATCAGCGCTGCTTTTAGTCGAATCGGATTCCAAAACAGTGCCATTTTTTCATATTGCAAAGTAGGTAACTTTTACCGTTGCAATATAGAAAAATTTACCTGCATTATGCAAAGCCACAATCCAAACAATATAAAAATCTATAAAATTCATACTGTTAAAAATTGGCATTAGCTTTGCTTTTATTATTGTACGTATTTATTAAAGCAACTTAAAGCACCAATAACTGCTTTTAGTCACACACAGTAAATGGCTTGCTAACCGCTTACTGTGCTCAACAGAACTTCCTACACTCCCTGTGTACTTTATTGGTTATAGGCTAACGCTTATAACCATTTTTTTTGCTTATTATTTAACGGTAAATTTTACGTCTTGATCGCGTAATAAATAAAGCGCAAAACACGCAGCCCACATCGGCCATGCTGCAAAAAACAGTAAATTATTAAAGCCATCAATGTACTGGTTGTAAGAAGACAGCGTTGATAGTCCATGCATTATAAAAATAACACCGTAAGTAATACGTTTTTTAAAACCGACTAAAAATGCTATTACTAATAATAATTGCAGTGCACCTAAAATATAAGCAATAGTATCGGTAGAGCCACTGATCCCATAAAAATGTTCAAAAATACGGGCGCTATGCCCCGGATTTACAAATTTATCCAGTGTCCACATTACCATAACTATGAAAACCCCTAATCGCAGCGATAAAAGCGACCATTGCAAACGAGTTTGTACATCTGTATTGATTGAATCTGTCATAAAATTTCCTTAAAAAAGATATAAATAAACTAATTAGCAAGTAAGACCGTATAATCGTTTTTTTATTTTCAAATAAATTAAACTCTTTACAATAAAAGCACTATTATTTAAGCGCTAAGATAAAAAATAAAAATATTAGCAATTGATTGAAAGATATTTTTATCTGTCTTGGTCTTTTGTGTACATCAACATATAACAATAGAGAAACACGATTTGAAATACACGTATTTAGCTTTAACCCTCGCCCCACTATTAAATGTAGCTTTAGCTGCTCAGGCTAATGAAACAACTAGCTCTGAACCCATTGAGCGAATTGAGGTGGCAGGTCAAGCGCTTAAATCTAAAAACCTCTCTATTAAAAACACCACAGTAAACGGTCCTTTTGGCGACAACCTGGCTTTGCAAGACATAGCCCGCTCTGTGACCCCTATTTCTAAAGAGTTAATTGAGCAACTTAACATAACAACATTGCACGATGTTCTGGCAGTAAGTCCTAATACATACGCTGCAAGTGGTTTTGGTGCACCAAGTTTACCGACGATCCGCGGCCAGTTAGGTGAGTTATTTCAAGATGGTACTCGACGCCAAGCAGGTAATAATGGTTTTGGTGTGCCGTTGTCGTTTAATGCGATAGAACAAATCGATGTGGTTAAAGGCGCACCACCTGTATTGTTTGGTTCAAGCCAACGTAACGGTGGCTTTGTAAACTTACACTCTAAAACAGCGTCAACTGATCAGCGCAAAGGCAATGTGAAGTTGTCTGCAGGCAGTTGGGATAAGTATAGTGCCCAAGTAGATTACAACGCACCGATTGTTGAGGATAAAATTGGCTTACGTGTTAGCTATGAACATATTGATCAGGGTAGTTATTATGACTATTCAGCCACACAAAGTGATAGCTTGTTTGCGGCATTAAAAATTTTACCGGATGATAAAAGCAGTTGGGACATTAACTTTGAACTGTACCAAACAGAATTTACCGATAACGCCGGTATAAACCGCCCTACCCAAGCGCTTATCGATCATAATCTTTACATTACTGGTCAAGGGTTACAAGCGAATGGCAGCACAGTGCCTAGCGCAGGCTCTATTATATCGCCTACAGGACAAGTCAAAATAGATACCAGCCGTGTGCTTACCGATCCTGATAATCTCAATCAAGCAACCACTTATTTAGTTCACAGTATTTATAAGCGCGCACTGTCTGATGTAATGTCGATTAAAAACATTAGTTACTTTCAACATTTACAGCGCGAAGAAATAGCACAAAATAGTTTTGTTGAAATAATTGATGGTGCCGATACCGCACAAAACCGCACTGAACTTACGTATCAATGGAGCGATGAGCAGCAAACCTTATTTGCTGTTGATGTTCGTTATAATAAAGTATTGGGTTACAGCCAGTTTACTACTGAAGCCGACACACCTATTGATTTAACCGGCCCACTTTCAAACCGCCGCATTCCATTAACTGATACTCAAAAAGCACGTTTGGTAGAGCTACGTTCTGGTGTATATGTATCCCCTGGTGGTCAGTACGATATTAACAATGATGGCAGTGGTGATTTTAATTTATCAGATACGACAGACTCACGCTCATGGCAAACCGGCATTGCCATTCAACAAGACTCACAATGGACTGACAGCTTACGCACCAGTGCTGGCTATCGTGTTGATTACTATGATGTAGAAGCACGCGACCCCATAGCGCCTCAAGGTCAAATAGCGGCTAGTGATAGCATAAATGATACACTGCAATCAGCGCAGCTGAGCGTTAATTACTCAGTTAATGACGATTTAACCACTTATGCGGCAGCAAGTTATAACGAAGCCACCTCTAACAGCATGGCCGGCGGCAATACGTTAGGTGGTGACAATACAATTAGCGCACAAAATTTTGCTACGGAAAATACTTTAGTCGAGTTTGGCGTGAAATATGCGCCAACACAAAGCGACTGGTATGCAGATGCTGCTGTATTTAGCCAACGCCGCAGCTTACGTAATCGCGATGGTAGCAATACTGGCATTCGTACAACCGGATTCGAAAGCCAAGTATTTTACGACGCTTACCCTTACTGGGTAAGCGCAGGCTACAGTTACATTGATGCCCGTTATGATAACTCTGCGACAGGCCAAGACTCAGCTCAAATAGCCGATGCGTTTGATAATTCGCGTCCCGATATTATTGCGGGTAACAGCATTGGTGCACCAAGTTATACAGCTTTTGCTCCCTCAAACCGTCAAGTACAAGGGATCCCAGAGCAATCGTTAAGCTTAAACGCTAACTATACAATTACTTCTCAGTGGCAAGCTGGATTTTCTGCCCTGTATACTAAAAGCTACCCATTGGATTTTTTGGCTACCGTATACATTCGCGATCAGCACACCTTAAATGTTAATACCAGCTATGCGTTTACCTCAGCAACTAAATTGAGGCTTGATGTAAATAATATTACCGATCAGCAAAACTGGCGCCCTGTATTTGAAGGCGGTTATTTTGGCGCGACACTCGCGTTCCCAGAATTACCAATTAACGCTAAGCTCACGCTTACCCATAACTTTTAAACCGTTTGAGAGATAGCATGTTAAAAAAATTAAGTTTGTTATTACTGGCGGCGATAGGTGTCGGCTTATTCTTTTTTTATGACCTAAACCAGCTTCTTACCCTTGACGGGCTAAAAGGGTCAATGGCGCAATTTGATCAGTACAAAACTCAATCACCGTTTTTAGTGATCGGAGGGTTCTTTTTACTTTATATATTAGTGACCGCGCTATCACTGCCCGGTGCAGCTATTTTAACGCTAGCCGCAGGTGCATTATTTGGTTTGGCGCAAGGTCTATTAGTTGCCTCGTTTGCCTCAAGCATTGGTGCTACGTTGGCTTTTTTAGTGTCACGTTATTTATTGCGCGATACCATAAAAAAACGCTTTCCTGAACGTTTAGCCGCTATAGATACTGGGGTTGAAAAAGAAGGCGCATTTTACTTATTTACGCTGCGCTTAGTGCCTGTTTTTCCGTTCTTTTTAATTAATTTATTAATGGGTTTAACCGCTATTAAGTCATGGACTTTTTACTGGGTAAGCCAAGTAGGCATGCTGGCGGGTACCTTTGTATTTGTAAACGCAGGTACGCAACTTGCGCAAATAGAGAGCTTATCTGGCATTTTATCGCTGGATTTAATTTTATCGTTTGCGTTATTAGGGGTATTCCCGTTAATTGCAAAAAGCCTAATAAATGCAATAAAAAAACGTCGCGTATACAAAAATTACACTAAACCTAAAAAGTTTGACCGTAACATGATTGTTATTGGCGCAGGTGCTGGCGGCTTAGTGACAAGCTACATTGCAGCAGCAGTTAAAGCCAAAGTAACCCTAATTGAAGCCGGCGAAATGGGTGGCGACTGTTTAAACTACGGGTGTGTGCCAAGTAAAGCAGTTATTAAAAGCGCTAAAATTGCCGAGCAAATTCGCCACGGTGAACACTACGGCTTAGAAAACATGGCACCGCAGTTTTCGTTTAAAAAAGTAATGGCACGTGTACATAAAGTAATTGCCGACATCGCCCCGCACGATAGCGTTGAGCGCTACACAAACCTTGGTGTAGATGTTGTAAAAGGCTACGGGAAATTATTAGACCCGTGGACTGTAGAAATTAAACTTAACGATGGCGGCACGCAAACACTCACAGCCCGTACTATTGTTATTGCAACCGGCGCACGCCCATTTGTACCGCCATTACCTGGCATTGAAGAAACAGGCTACGTAACAAGCGATACATTATGGACTAAATTTGCTGAGCTTGAAGAAGCCCCTAAAAAACTTGTTGTACTTGGTGGCGGCCCAATTGGGTGTGAACTTGCACAAAGCTTTGCACGCTTAGGTTCAAGCGTTACGCAAATTGAAATGGCTGAACACATTATGATCAAAGAAGACCTAGAAGTGTCTACCTTTGCTCACGAAGCGCTAACGCAAAGCGGCGTAAACATTTTAACCTCGCATCAGGCACTACGCTGTGAAGCGCGCGACGGTAAAAAATTCATTGTGGTAAAACATAACGATACCGAAATCGATATTGAATACGATGAACTACTATGTGCTGTGGGCCGAAGCGCACGCCTAGAAGGTTATGGTCTTGAAACGCTCGGCATAGAAACGAATCGCACTGTAGTCACAAACGAATACCTTGAAACACTCTATCCTAATATTTTTGCCGCAGGCGATATTGTAGGCCCGTATCAGTTTACACACGTAGCTGCTCACCAGGGTTGGTACGCAGCAGTAAATGGCTTATTTGGTAATCTTAAAAAGTTTAAAGTAGATTACCGTGTCATTCCGTGGACCACATTTATTGACCCTGAAGTAGCACGTGTTGGCTTAAACGAGCAAGACGCTATTGATAAAGGCATAGATTATGAAATCACTCGCTTTGAATTTGAAGAGCTAGACCGCGCCATTACCGACAGCGCAACCAAAGGCTTTATAAAAGTAATTACCCCTAAAGGCAAAGACAAAATACTCGGTGTTACAGTGGTATCTGAGCACGCTGGCGATTTAATAGCTGAGTTTGTACTGGCAATGAAACACGGTTTAGGCCTTAACAAAATACTAGGTACAATTCATAGCTACCCTACGTGGGCTGAAGGTAACAAGTACGCAGCAGGCGAGTGGAAACGCGCTCATGCACCAGAAAAAGTACTTAACATGCTTGAAAAATACCACGCATGGCGCAGAGGCTAATATGTTTAAAACACCTTTAAAAGCGCTATTGTTAGGATCAGCTTTGCTTGCAACATCGTTTGCAAGCAAAGCTGAAAACATGCACGAAAGCTGGGATGCGTTATTAAACAATCATGTTGTAGCTATTAATAATGGCCACAGCACTGAGGTGGATTATGCAGCAATTAAAGCTAAGCACAGTGAGCTTAAAAGCTATTTAGATTCGTTATCGGCGGTTACGCAAAACGAGTTTGATACGTGGGAAAAACCAAAGCAACTTGCGTTTTTAATTAACGCATATAACGCCTTTACTGTTGAGCTAATATTAACAAAATACCCAAACCTTAAATCAATTAAAGATTTAGGCAGTTTTTTTAGCTCACCGTGGAGCAAAGAGTTTGTGCCATTACTTGATAAAACTCGCAGCCTTGATGATATAGAGCATGGTTTAATACGTGGCAGTGGTAAATACAACGACCCACGTATTCACTTTGCTGTAAATTGCGCAAGTATTGGCTGCCCTGCGCTACGTGAAGAAGCCTACACAGCCACTGATTTAGAAAGCCAATTGCAAGAGCAAACGATGCGTTTTTTATCAGACATGACTCGTAATATAGCGCAAGATAACACACTAAGTGTGTCTTCAATATTTAAGTGGTACGGCGATGATTTTGAACAAGGCTTTAAAGGCGCCAATACGCTACAGCAGTTTTTTATGCAATACCCTAAAGCACTCAAGCTGACACCCGCTCAGCAAAAAGCACTTAAAAATAACAACATGAAAGTTAAGTTTTTAGACTACAACTGGGATTTAAATGCTCGCCAATAAATTTTGGCAAACATTATCGCGATACAGCTTATTCTGTGTCGCCTTTTGCATTTGCCTTGTTATTAGTTTTAAAAGCCTAGCAAGTACACAATTACAAAGCCGTTGGCAGCAAGTTGAAAAGTTAGGTAAAGACCAAAGCGTATATTTTTATGCATGGGGCGGCGATGCGCAAATAAATGCCTATATTCAGTGGGCGGCTGAGCAAGTAAAAGCTAAATATAACATTGAGTTAGTGCATGTAAAGCTTAGCGACACCAGCGAGGCCGTTAGCCGCGTACTCGCTGAAAAATCAGCAAACAATAACAATAAAGGCAGCGTAGATTTAATTTGGATAAACGGTGCTAACTTTGCCACCATGAGCGAGCACTCATTATTACTTAAACAATGGGCTAATAAGCTGCCTAACTTTAGCTATACCGACCCTAGCAATAACCCTGCGGTTAATTTTGATTTTGGAATACCCACTAATGGAATGGAAGCCCCTTGGGGTCAAGCATCGCTCACCTTTTACTACGACAGCTTAGCAATAGATGGCACTGCAAATAACACACTACCAACAACCCTAAACCAATTACTTAGCTGGAGCGCACAAAACCCAGGGCGCTTTAGTTACCCAAAGCCACCTGATTTTTTAGGAATGAGCTTTTTAAAATACGCGCTTGTTATGCTACATCAACAAAGCGATGACTCACTTAAAGCGAAGTTAAATCAGCCAGCTACTGCACAAAACACAGCTCAAATATTAAACCCGTTATGGAACTTTTTAAATAAGCTGCACCCAACACTTTGGCGCGGCGGTAAACACTTTATGCAAAGTGGTGCACAAATGCGCCGCTTAGTAGGCGACACCGAGCTAAGCATAGCGTTTACGTTTTCAGCGCCCGAAGTACCCGCCGCCGTTAAACGTTATGATTTACCAAAAAGTATTCGCAGTTATGCTATGCAAGATGGCAGTTTAAGTAACACCCACTTTGTAGCCATACCTTATAATGCAAGCCATGCACAAAGTGCGCAATTAGTGGCTAATTTTTTATTAAGTCCAAAGGCGCAAGCACATAAGCAAAAACCTTCAGTTTGGGGGGATAAAAGTGTATTGATTCAATCTACATTGAGCCAAAAGCAGCAAGCCTTGTTTAAAACGGTGGAACCGCATCCAAGCGCATTACCCTTAAATAGCATTAAACGCACGCTTAGCGAGCCACACCCAAGCTGGGTAAACGCTATTATGCAAGGTTGGCAAGCGCGTTTTGGAGTAAGCCAATGAGTGTTGTTTCTAATAAGTTAGCAGCGAGCTCAACACTTAAACCACACAAAAGCGCCGATATGTTTAGTAAATTAGTTAAATTAAGCCCACATTTTTTACTGGCATTGCTAATTTTACCGGTAATAGGTGGCCTAATCAGCGTGCTATTGCCCGCTTTTGGTTATGCACCAGTACTTGAGCATACAACACTTGGCCTACATGGCTTTACTATGCTTGTGCAAACACCCGGCCTAACACACATGGTTATGCTAAGTGTTAGCAGCGGATTAATAAGCACCTTACTTGCCTTTATCATTACTTTAATGATTTTAGCGGCATTTTTTAATAGCCCGTGGCTTAACCGTATTCAGCGTTTACTAAGTCCCATACTCGTAATCCCCCACGCAGCAGCCGCTATAGCCGTTGGTTTTTTAATTGCTCCTTCGGGTATGATCTCGCGTTTAGTATCGCCTTGGTTTAGTGGATGGGAACTTGCCCCTAACGGCATGTTTCCGCATGACGCGTTTGGTATAAGTATAATTTTAGGCTTAACCCTTAAAGAGCTACCTTTTTTACTGTTAATGGCGCTAGGTGTGCTTGCCCAACCTGAGCTTGGCAAAAAACTGCGCCAACAACATAAAGTAGCGCTTAATTTAGGCTACTGCCCTATGACTGCTTTTTTTAAAGTGATTCTGCCAAGCCTTTACCCATTGCTGCGCCTACCGATTTTAGCCGTATTGGCTTATGCCAGCGCAAGTGTAGAAATGCCACTTATTTTGGGGCCAAATACTCCACCCACATTGGCTGTAGCCATTATGCATTGGTTTAACGACGTAGATTTAAACCTGCGTATTAAAGCCTCTGCGGGGGCATTATTGCAGCTTGTACTTACTGGGGGTTTACTAGCTCTTTGGCTTGGCGGCGAAAAAACTATAAAAGCATTATTTAGTGATTTACTAACCAATGGCGAGCGAGAATATGGCGGTGTTTATTGGCAAAAAATAACGACCGCATTAACAGTATTTATAATTGGCTTTATTTTGCTCTCGTTAATTGGCTTAATTATGTGGTCGGTTGCCGGATTTTGGCGTTTTCCGGCGGCATTGCCCGATCAGCTCACGCTACTTCACTTTAAAAGTGCGCTAATGCAAATGCAAAGCCCGCTTTATAATACCCTTGCTATAGGGCTAGTTACTACGTTATTTGCCATTATTATTACCCTTTTGTGCTTAGAGTCAGAGCAGTTAAGTGCAAAACCCATGTCGCGCTTTACCAGCTTAATTATTTATTTACCGTTGCTTGTACCAAGTATTGCGTTTTTATTTGGCCTAGTGTGGCTGCAACAATTAGTAAATAACCAGGCCGCGTTTTTTAATGTGGTATTTACCCATTTATTGTTTGTACTGCCGTATGTGTTTTTATCGCTTGCGAGCAGTTATAGGCGATTAGACCCTCGTTTTGCTCATGTAGCAGCAAGCCTTGGCGCAACACCCTGCAAAGTGTTTTTACAAGTAAAATTACCCCAGTTATTTGCCCCTATTTTAATTGCGGCGGCACTTGGTTTGGCCATTAGCTTTGGCCAATATTTGCCTACACTTTTAGCCGGTGGCGGGCGCATAGCAACCATAACAACCGAAGCGGTCACCCTTGCTAATGGCGCAAGTAGGCGCACCAGTGCAGTGTATGCCATTATGCAAATGGCATTACCACTCATTGGCTTTATACTGGCGTGGGTTTTACCTAAGTACTTTTTTAAAAGCGCACATCGCTAACCCATAAATTAAAAGGTTTTTAATGCAGTCATCTTTAGAGATTAAAAATTGTGAGCTTTATCGTCAACACGAGCAATTACTAAGCTTAAACGAGCAGGTAAAAGGCGGCGAAATACTCACTATTATGGGGCCATCAGGCAGTGGTAAATCAAGCTTTTTAAATTGGCTTACGGGTACATTACCCAGTGGTTTTAGCGCAAACGGCGAAGTGTGGCTTAACGGTAAAAACATTAATAACTTACCCGCACATTTACGCCACATAGGCGTGCTTTATCAAGATGCGTTATTATTTTCGCATTTATCGGTAAGCGGTAACATTGCCTTTGCTATGCCTAAAGGCAATAAAAAACGGCGCCTTGAAAAAATAGAGCACGCCCTTGAACAGGTAGGATTAAAAGGCATGGCTAATCGCCACCCCGACAACCTCTCTGGTGGACAACAAGCCCGCGTTGCTTTATTGCGTATGCTATTAAGCGAGCCAAAAGCTATTTTACTTGATGAGCCCTTTAGCAAGCTCGACACCCAATTAAGAGTAGATACGCGCGAGCTAGTATTTAGCCAAATACGCGAGCATAAATTGCCCGCTATTATGGTAACCCACGATCATAGCGATGCAGAGGCCGCAAACGGCAAACTGATCACCTTAAATTTAGCCAAATAAACGCACAAAAAGTACAAGGCACCAAGCATGTTAGACAAATACATCACCCCAATAATAAAGCCACTGTTAACCCCCGTTGTAGCGTTAATGCACAAGCGCGGCATAACGCCCGACCAACTTACTGTGGCAGGCTTTTTAATAGGGCTATTAGCAGTGCCATTAATTGCGTATGAAATGTGGTACGCAGCGTTAACGGCTATTGCTTTAAATCGTATTTTAGATGGGCTAGATGGCGCATTGGCACGCCATGCAAATTTAAGTTCAAGCGCTGGCGGTTTTTTAGATATTACCCTCGATTTTTTATTTTACGCGGCAATTCCGCTTGGCTTTATTTTGGCAAACCCCGAGCAAAACGCCATTGCCGGGGCCGTATTACTGGCCACCTTTATAGGCACAGGCTCAAGCTTTTTAGCCTTTGCCATAGCCGCCGAAAAATTTAAGCTCGAAAAACCCCAGTTTAAATACAAAAGTTTTTACTATTTAAATGGTTTAACCGAAGGCACAGAAACCATAGCGCTATTTATTGCCTTTTGTATTTGGCCGCAGCACTTTGCCATAATAGCGAGTATTTTTGCCACTGCGTGCGCTATTACTATTTTTACACGTATACATGGAGGATATAACACGTTAAAACTCCAAGAAGCTGATGAGGTTACACAAGCCAATGAGTAATGAAATTTGGTGGCGTTTAGGGTTCTTTTTTAGCATTTTGGTTATTATGATGCTGCTAGAATCACGTATGCCTGCGCGTAAATCGCCTATAAAAAGTAACACCCGATGGTTCGCTAATTTTGGACTGGTGTTTGCTTCATCACTAATTGCTCGCTTAAGTGTACCCATAGGCTTAACTGCCGTAGCGCTTTATAACCAAGAGCACGGTATCGGTTTATTTAATCAAATAGCCACACCAAGTAGTGTTGCTATTATTTTAAGCATGCTACTGCTTGATATACTTATATATTGGCAGCATAGGTTATTTCATAACGTGCCAATTTTGTGGCGTTTGCATCGTGTGCACCACGCCGATGCGCATGTAGATACCAGCACAGGTTTGCGTTTTCACCCTATCGAAATTGTACTCAGCATACTTATAAAATTGATTGCCGTTACCGCTTTGGGTGTACCTGCTATTGCAGTATTAATATTTGAAATTGCACTTAATGGATTAGCGCTATTTAACCACGCCAATATACGTTTACACAATGCAATAGAAAAACCACTTCGGCTTATCTTAATGACTCAAATACTGCATCGTATTCATCATAGCCAAAATCCCGAAGAAACAAATAGTAACTTTGGCTTTAGCGTAACTTGGTGGGATAGACTTTTTGGCAGCTACAAAACCAGCGCCACATTATCAGATAATAAACTAAACATCGGCTTAGCCCAATATCCCGACCCAAAACAAAACGCGTCCTTGTGGTATTTGTTAACGTTACCATTTAAAAAGTAGCAACTAGCCTAAACTAAGCAGAGAAATGGGCCTATTTCAGCTTAGTTTGTTACATTATCTAAGCTTTTGAGCTGCTACATTAACAAAAGCAGCTTATTTAAAGTAAACCAATTGTAAATTAAATAAACAAATTCTTGACCAAGTTTGAAATCCCCCATATCATTTGTAAGCGCTTACATTTACCACACACAAAAATGTAAGCGCTTACAAAATGACAAAATCAACAAATACACTATATTCTGACAATAATCAGTTGAACGGGGTTCAGTTATGAACATTGAAACAACACGCATTACTCGCCTTTTGGCTGCTATATCATTAGCGTCTTTGGCTGGCTGTGGCGGCGATGCTGCGACAACATCCAATTTTGAAAAAGTAGATCCTGCCCAGCCAGTTTCAGATTGGCAAATGGTTTGGAGTGATGAATTTGATGGCACAAGCATTGATACAAATAAGTGGAACTTTGAATTAAACTGCGCCGGCGGTGGTAATAACGAAAAACAATGTTACACCGACAGTGAACAAAATGCCTTTATTAAAGACGGTGCACTAAATATAGTCGCCCTACCTGCTGAAGAAGGTGCAGAAAAACCATACACGTCAGCCCGTTTAAATACCCGTTACAACGCTGACTTTACTTATGGTCGCTTTGAAATGCGTGCAAAACTACCGTCAGGTCAAGGTAGCTGGCCTGCATTTTGGATGATGCCAACCGACGAAGTATATGGCACTTGGCCGCGCTCTGGCGAAATTGATATTTTAGAAGCGGTAAATTTAAAAACAATCGCTGAAGATGGCACCGTTGAAGCAAATATTCATGGCACACTTCACTATGGTCGCGAGTGGCCAAATAACTCAAGCTCAGGCAAAGCTTATACTCTGCCTGAGGGAATGAATCCCGCAGATGACTTCCACACCTACGCTATTGAATGGCAAGAAGGCGAAATTCGCTGGTACGTAGATGGCTACTTATATGCCACACAACGTCGCTCTGAAGTTCGTTACAACTCTAAAGATGAGGCTGTTGGCCTTAAACATAAAGGCTGGTTTGCTGAATACTTTGAACAAGGTAATGGCGAACTTACCACTCACTGGGATAATGCCCCATTTGATAAAGATTTTTACCTTATTTTAAATAACGCCGTTGGTGGTGACTGGCCTGAAAATGTAAACAACTTAGGTGTTGACGCTGCAGCATTTGCAGAAGGTCAAAGCTTTGAGGTTGATTACGTACGGGTTTATCAATGCGCTGCAAATACTGACACAGGTAAAGGTTGTGAAACTGTGCGCCCAGGTTACGATAGCCTAGATGATGCACTTGTTGAAGGTAAAGCCCCTGTACCTACTCCACCAAGTGATGGCATTGCAAGAAACCTTGATATATTCAATGGCACATTAAACGCCAACTGGATCGCATGGGATTGTTGTGGTGGAACCACACCAGAAACTATAACCGATGCTGAAAAAGGTGACGCTATTAAGTTTAACATTAACGATAATAACGGTACTGTTTTAGGTTTTTCAACTCGTGGTGGTCACTTCCCAGATGATTTTACCGGCACCTCATCTCCATTTGACGCATCACTCCTTCTTGATCTAAATGGTCGATTAACTTTTGATATGAAAGTAGTAACGCCGCCAACATCTTCGACAACTTGGCTATTAAAAGCCGAAGCGGGTGATGGCGGACCTAATACAGGCGATGTAGCGCTTAGCGATAGTGTTGAAGGCGTAACACCGGTTACAGGCCAATGGCAAACCTATACATTTCCGCTTTCTCTACTACAAGAAAGAGGCTTAGATTTAAGTGCCATTGATGTATTAATGGTATTCCCAGCATGGCAAACTGGCGAAGGCGCTGAATATTTAATTACCAACGTGGCTATTGAGGGCGATGTAGGTGAATCACCATCAGTAGACTTATTTACAGATGGACAAAACTTAGATTGGCCGATGTGGGATTGTTGTGGCGGCTCTACTCCAACAGAAGTTATGGACGATGCAGAACACGGCTTAACCGCAGAATTCACTATTGGCGAAGCCCCCACTGTAATGGGCTTTAATACTCGTTCATCTGCTGGTGGTAGCGGTACTCCATTTGATGCAACCAGCATTTTAGAAAATGGTTTACTACAGTTTGATGTGAAAGTGATGTCAAACCCAAATAACCCAGATGCCACTTGGTTAATGAAAATAGAATCTAATGAGGGTGATACCGCGGTAGAATTACCATTAACAGATGCTGGCGATGCACCTATTGTAGGTGAGTGGAAAACTTACACCTTTACATTCGCTGACTTAGCGGGCGCAGGTTTAGATGTAAGTGCCATTGACGTAGTAATGATATTCCCAGCATGGGGCACAGGTGAAGGTGCGGTTTACCGTGTTGATAACGCTAAGATGTACGATCCTAGTGCATCAGCAGGCGATGAAATCACTATTTTCCAAAATACTGCCGCAGATATGTGGAGCATTTGGGACTGTTGTGGCGGCTCTACCCCAACAGAAGAAATTGACGATGCTGATCACGGTACTGTAGCTGAATTTGTTATTGGCTCTGCGCCAACGGTAATGGGCTTTTTAGCCGACGACGGTATCTCTTTCGATGCATCAGCAATACTAGCTAATGGCGTTGTGCAGTTTGAAATGAAAGTGGTAACCCCGCCAAATAATCCTGACGCTGTATGGACATTTAAAATTGAGTCAACAGGCGCAGCAACAGCGGTAGAGCTTCCTCTTTCACAAAGCGTTGAGGGGGAAGTACCCGTTAATGGCCAATGGCAAACCTACACATTTACATTACAGTCACTGTTTGCTGCCGGTTTAGACATTAGCGATATCAATGTACTTATGATGTTTCCAGCGTGGGGGACAGGTGAAGGCGCTGTTTACCGTATAGACAACGTGATTATCGCTAACCCGTAATCCCTAATTCAGTGGTAGGTAGTGAATTACAAGTACCTACTTACCGTAATAAATTAAGTAAAAGCAGAGCAATTATGAACACAAATAAGTTTAAAAAAAGCCCACTAGCGGCTTCTGTGTCACTTATCATCGCTGCAAGCACGCTGAATATCGCCCATGCAGCAGAACAAAATACTGTGGAACCTGAAATTGAAGTAATACAAGTTAAAGGTATTCGCGGTTCACTTATCCGCTCTATGGATATGAAACGCGATGCATCAGGGGTAGTCGATGCTATTTCTGCTGAAGAAATGGGTAAATTTCCTGATACTAACTTAGCAGAGTCACTGCAACGTATTACGGGTGTGTCGGTGAGTCGTGCAAACGGCGAAGGAAGCCAAATTACCGTACGTGGTTTTGGCCCTTCATTTAATTTGGTAACACTTAATGGTCGCCAAATGCCTGGAACGGGTAACTCACGTTCGTATAATCTGGAAAACATTGCCTCAGAAGGTGTTAGTGCCTTAGAAGTATTTAAAACTGCTCGTGCTGATGTGCCCAGTGGTGGCTTAGGTGCGACGGTTAACATTTCAACAACTCGACCTTTACAAAGACCTGGCCAGCATTTTTCGGCAACAGCTAAAGCTATTCATGATTCATCAAATGAAGCGGGTAGCGATGTAACTCCGGAAGTATCGGCTATTTATAGTAATACCTTTAGCGATGAAATGTTTGGTATTGGTTTTTCTTTTTCGCATCAAGAACGCGACTTTCAAAAGCAAAGCGCCAATATTCAAGGTTGGCAAGCAAATGTAGACCTACCTACTCTTGCTGAAGGTGATTTTATTGATCCACGCGCAGTAGATGCGCAAGGAAATCGTGTAGGTAATCACTTTTTTGCAAAAGACATGAACTACACAATTGAAGATTTACAACGCGAGCGTACTAATGGGCAAATCACACTGCAATTTGCACCCACAGATAATTTTGTAGCAACCCTTGATTATACAGCAAGTGAGGCAACAACAGGCTCAGAAACCCTCGGCTGGGGTATTTGGAACGACTTTGGTAGCAACATTAATGGCTACGAGTTAGATGAAAATGGCACAGCTATTTATGCAGATATTAGTGGTAACGATGCATCATTTACCTCTAGCAAGAACACCACTGAAGTTAAGGCTCGTTCTATTGGCTTAAATTTAGATTGGCAAATTAATGAAACATGGCAAGTTGAGCTTGACTATCACGACTCTAAAAACGAGACAGATAACGGCGCAGACAAAGGTCTAGGTAGTGATGGGCAAGTTATTTTAGGTTCTGATCAGCTTGTAAATAAAATTTATGATTACCGCACTGGTGAAATTCCACATGCGCAAGTTAACTGGAAAAACGGTACTAGCGTATTAAGCCCTGGTGAAATTGATTCAAACTTTAGCCAGTTTATTCATTCACCTGGAGAATCAAATATTGAGCAGCTGCAATTACATACAACATGGATAAACGATAGTTTTGACATTGGTTTAATTGAAGTGAAGTTTGGTGGTTCGCGTACAGAACAAAATACCGGTGGTTATGAAGCATGGAGTGGCTTAGTTGGCGGCCCTGGTTTTAACCCTTCTTACACCGAGATATTCCCTGATGGTATGTTTACCCTTAATAACACTTCAGGACTATTAGACCAATTTGCTGGTGGTGGTAACAATTTACAACCTAACTATTATTATAGCTTTGATTTTGATGAAGCTGTAGCAAGACAAATGGCATACCTTACTGCTGATGTAACCGGCGGCGATGCCTATGCGCCTAATGCCTATCTTGATGGTATTGACAGTCAAAGCGCTGTTGAAGAAATTACCAACAGTATTTATGTTCAATCACGTTGGGAATTTGAAGTTAGCAATTACTACATAAAAGTAAATGCCGGCCTTCGTTATGAAGAAACCGATGTAAGTAGCTCTATTCGTCAACGCGTTGAGCAACAAGTAAATTGGATAAGTGCTTCAGAGTGGATCACTCAATATGAAGCTGGCGGCGATGACAACTTCTTAGTTCAAGAAGGAAGTTACGATATTTTACTACCATCAATCGACCTAAGTGTTGACGTAACCGATGACTTAGTTGCTCGCGTATCATGGGGTAAAACTATGTCGCGCGCGCCATTGGGCGATTTAGCCGGTGGTCGTAGCCTTACAGGCAGCCCAAAACCGGGGGCACGAGTAGGTAGCCAAGGTAATACAGGATTATTGCCATTTGAATCAACAAACCTTGACCTATCATTAGAGTATTACTATTCAGAAGGCAGCTATGCATCAGTAGGTTACTTTAAAAAGGACGTTGATAACTTTATTCAAACCACCATTACTCCAACCACCATTGAAGGCTTACATGATATTTTAAATGGCCCACGCTATTTACAAGCGGTTAGTGATATTGAAGCTCGTGGTGATCAAGCAACAAGCGATGCTATTTTTGCACAAATGCTTGCTAATGGTGATGGCAATGCAAACGGCCAAATTGAACCAAATAGTAATGATCCACTTATTACTTGGAATATTAGCCAACCACAAAATACCGATAGTAAATCAGTCGATGGTTTTGAAGTAGCAGTACAACACTTAATTGGTAAGACAGGCTTTGGGGTCGGTGTAAATGCAACGTTTGTTGACGGCGATGTTGAATTTGATACAGACAGCCTAGACCAACAAGCTCCATTAACAGGGTTGAGTGATTCAGCTAACTTCCAAGCGTTTTACGAAAAAGAAGGTTTATCTGTAAAAGTAACTTACGCTTGGCGTGATGCATATTTAATTGGTGTAGGCCAAGCGCAAGGCTCTGCTGATGCACCACCACAATACGCCAAATCATATGGTCAATGGGATATGAGCGTAAATTATGACGTTAATGAAAATGTGACGGTATTCTTTGAAGGTATTAACCTTAATAATGAAACCGAGCAAGGGTATGGTCGTTACGAAGAGCAGTTCTTATTTGCTCGCCAGTATGGTCCACGCTACGCAATTGGCGCCCGTTATTCGTTTTAAACTAACCCCTAGTTAGAAAGTTAAGCCGCTTGTTACAACAAGCGGCTTTTTTTATAACAGTTTAATTTTTTCTAATAGCTTATCGGTTGTCCAATCAATATCGTTATAGGCAATATCAGGTTTGTAGTAATCGCCCTTTCCTCTTGCTCTATTAACATACACTTTATTAGGAACTATCACTTTACCTAAGCCTGAAGGTAAATCGGCTAAACGTACCTCCATATACAGCGAGTCTGCGCTACTGGGTGCACCAAACAACGTGGTATTTTCAAAAAGCTTAAACTTATCTAGCGCATCTAAACAAGCACTAGCGCATTGCGGCGGCACTATAACAAACACCTTAGTTTTAAAGTCACTCACTAACGGCTCTTCTGGTAGGTTATTTAGCGTATTAGTCTCTCGTTCTACATAAAATGGATCACCACTTTTAAGTGATAAAGCCATACCTGCTGCTATTTCTTTAATCAGTTCATGAAATTCAGGTTGATCTTTTATCACGTCAATTAACGATTTAACATAGTTGGTATTGTCTTTTGACGCTCTCCACCACACTTGTTCGTTTTGAGTAGTACCAGCTGTTTTTTGTTCTACTACTTTTTTGCCCCATAATTCTTTGGCTATTTGTGAGCTCCAATAAGATGAACCACCTTGGTTATGGCGCAAGTCTAATACCACGGCTTTTGCTGTAAGTAGCTTGCTACGTTGCTGTTTTATTTTTTCAAACACTTTTTTGTAGTCAGCTGTTTGTTTATCATTTACTGAAAAGCTAGGCATAGCAATCCACGCAATGTTTTTTTCAGGCCAGATTAAATCAATGGGAAGTTCATCACCATTGTAGGCATTTTCTAAATGCTTACTGACTGATTTAGGCCTTACAGACCAATTTAAAACCTGTTTATGGGTATTGCCATTGGGTTTAACAAACTCGCATTCTTTTAGGGGGACTAAAAATGGATTCCCTACATCCGTTAGTAACCGCCAACCTTGCTGCCACCAATGCCCTGGTTGAGCAACTTGCCCATGAAATGTAAACACTCTTTTGCGCATCAAAGCTTCAGTACTTTGCCCATCACATTGGCTTACAATATCCCCTTTTTTAATAGTGCTAATTTCACTGTAATACACTTTTAGCGCATCACCTCGCCATAAAGCACTAAAGCCGGGCCAGCGACGCGCAGGCCTGTCGATGCTTGAAAACGCACCAGCATGACCATCTTGTAACACCGTGCTAAAACGTGCAATTGCCGCTGCATGCGCCTGCGGCCCAATCGCTTGCTTAGACAGAGTAAGCGCCTCTGCTTTAGCTTGCTTTAATAACTCAGGAAAGGCTGGGTTGTTAACATCAAACATGCCAGGGTGATTTTTTGCCGATATGCTGTAAGCAGCTTCAATATCACGCTCAGTAACACTGCGCCATTGCTCTGGGGTTTTAGGAGTAAGCGATAATTCGGCCATGCTCAAGGTAGGCGTAATTAATAAAGCGCTCAATAAAGTACGGCTAACCATTTTTGTTTTTCTGTTCATGAAAATCCATTTTAAATTAAGTTATATAATTACTGTAAACTCATTTGGTGGAACTAAAATATCTTAAATCCAATAAGTTTCAGCAATTTTTTACAGCAATAACTTAGCAACATTGAAAGCAGCTAGCAATGATTAACATTTAAAATGAACTGGCTTTAAATTAAGAGCAACAGCTTACTTAGCGATTTGTTCAATTTTGGTTTGTAATAGTGTTATGCGGGCGTTGAGTTTTCTAAAGCTATACTGTGAATAGCAAAAGTTTAAAAAGAAAGCAGCAAAACCTGAACAAGCAAGCCCTATCAATGGGCTGAAATAAAACATTAACAACAAAACAATAACAGCCATCGCTATCGTAAGTCCCAAATAATGAGATACGCTAAATAACTTTCGGTTATTTTTTTCAAGCTGAACTATGTGAGAGTCTATATCCATTAAAAATTTCCTTTTGACAAATAAACGTTAAATATTTTGAGTTTTACTACATACAAAGCTTTATTTAAAAAAGTGATTCGCTCCACTGCGCCTTTGTTAATCGATATAACTGTACGGAACGACTATGAAATTCATGATTGCTATAGTCTGTAAAACCAATTTTCTTTGCTACTTTCAATGACGCAATATGCTCAGGTTCAATAATAACAACGACCGATTGATGAGTAGTTTGCGTAAACACATACTTTAAAACACCTTTAGCTGCTTCGCAGGCTAAGCCTTTATTCCAAAAATCGACCGCTAATCGATACCCTAAATTAGGCTCTTCGTTACCCGCGACGCTTTGTGGGGAAATACCACAAAATCCAATCAATAAATCGCTGTTTTTATCTATTAGTGCCCATGGGCCCAAACCGTATGAGTCGTAGCATTGTAAACACCACTTTATAAAATCACGAGTTGCAGCTTCATCGCACACACCACGAATTGAGTATTTCATCACTTCATCGTCACTAAGAATTTTACTTAATGCTGGCACATCATCAATTGAAAACTGCCGAATAAGCAACCTTTGGGTTTCACAAATTTTCACTCAAACCTCCTTGTAATTACAGCTAAAAACTTTCAAAAAAACCAAGTAATTAAGGTAGGTCTCTCAGTTATTTAGTTCTTTTTATGTTTTGAATGCCACATAAAGTATCCAAATAATATGCCTACTAAAGGAAATATTATTAAAGATGAAATGATTCCATCAAAAAAATCTTGCTCACCTGTAAGGTGCATGATTAATTGAAATAAAATAGCTGTAGGAATTCCCCAGCCTAAAGGACCTCTTAGTAAAATAAAACGTAATTTAGTATCGTTTATATTCATGAGTCTTCCTTAATTTATAAGCCCAAATAATGAGCTAAAATCAACACAATGCTGATGTATTTCTTAGATTGACAAGCCTAACGTTTAAACAAATGATAGGCACTAGTGATTGTTTTAAATTAATGCTATTGAAAAAACACTTAACCAACTTAATTGAATACCATAAGAGATACGTTGATAGGTACCAGGTTTACTTTGTAGTTTTATTGCTTTAGCCATAGCAAACAGATAATAAACTGTAGCGATAACAGAAACAATTGAAAAAACACGAAAGTATAGAGAGATAACTTCTGTGGTTGGACTAATAGCTATTAATATTGGTGCTACAACCAGCGAAAGTAACATAATAAAACCAGCCCAAGAATGTACCTTGCAGCTAAAAGTTGGATGTTTAGTAAATGGGTCAGCATCCATAGGAAAATAACCCGCAACCCAGGTACCAATACCATGCACTATAACTAACCAACCAGCAATATTAACCAATATAGAAACATTAGCCAATTGCGCCAAATACCAGCCAAAAAAGCAAAATAGAAAACCTAAAGGATAATTATTAATTAGCGGTGACAGTTTTTCAGTTGGGCTTCCTGTTGCACCTAATTCACTACAAAATTGTTTAGAATGGCTGTAACCTTTATAAAACCGACTTGCTACATAAACACCAATGAATATCCATAATGTGGCTATTAACCCTGAATAAGCCGCAATCGTTTCAAACATCACCATAATCCTTTTTGTGATTAATTCACTAAAGCCTTTTTAAACACAGAGGAGAAAATGAGCCGGCTTCGAGTGACGAGCAGCGAGATTGTGCAAACAGCCTGAACCTAGCCATAACAACCCTGAGCTAGAACCTTTAATCTACCCTTTTCAACTCAGCGCCTCATTACCCTCTTTGTGCATAATTCACTAAGATTTTTTCGCCTCATTAATAAATCATTTCTTTATTATTATAATTAACCACTAATCAAATGCTATCAGTATTAGTTTTAAAAAAAACAAAGCGCTACAACAATGCAGCGCTTTCATTACTTATAGGTTGTTTGTTTAAACTAAAACGCGTTATTAAAAGAAGCCAAGGGGATCTTCGCTGTAACTTACTAATAAGTTTTTAGTTTGTTGGTAATGATCGAGCGCGAGTTTGTGCGTTTCGCGGCCTATACCAGACTTTTTATAACCGCCAAACGCAGCGTGTGCTGGGTACATATGGTAACAGTTGGTCCATACGCGACCGGCTTCTATTTTGCGACCAAAGTGATAAGCGCGGTTCATATTACGGCTCCATACACCTGCGCCTAAACCAAATTCTGAGCTGTTAGCCAATTCGAGCGCTTCGGCTTCGTCTTTAAAGGTCGACATTGAAATAACGGGGCCAAAAATTTCTTCTTGGAACACGCGCATATCGTTAGTGCCTTTTAATAAAGTAGGTTGAATGTAATAGCCACCATTTAGTTCATCGCTAAGTTGCTCAACATGACCGCCACTGAGTACTTCAGCACCTTCTTGTTTGCCAATATCAATGTAACTTAAAATTTTATCAAACTGTGCTTTAGAGGCTTGCGCACCTACCATGGTTTCGCTGTCTAGCGGGTTACCGCGTTTAATTTGCTTGGTACGTTTTAAAATGCGTTCTATAAATTGCTCATAAATATCTTCTTGAATGAACAAGCGTGATGGACAAGTACATACTTCACCTTGGTTAAAGTAGGCAAGAATGGCGCCCTCAATTGCTTTATCTAGGTATGAGTCGTCTTTTTCCATAACATCGTTAAAGAAGATATTAGGTGATTTTCCCCCAAGTTCTACCGTTGAAGGAATAATATTTTCAGCTGCGCATTTTAAAATATGTGAACCCACAGGGGTTGAGCCTGTAAAGGCAATTTTAGCTATACGCGTATTGGTTGCCAGTGCTTCGCCAGCTTCTTTACCAAAGCCATTTACTACGTTTAGCACGCCGCCGGGCAGTAAATCACCAATAATTTCCATCAACACTAAAATTGAGGCGGGTGTTTGCTCAGCAGGTTTAAGTACCACACAGTTACCAGCTGCAAGTGCAGGCGCTAGTTTCCATGCAGCCATTAAAATTGGAAAGTTCCACGGAATAATTTGCCCTACAACACCTAATGGTTCATGAAAATGATACGCCACCGTGGTTTCGTCTATTTCACCAATACTGCCATCTTGAGCACGCAAGCAACCGGCAAAGTAACGAAAGTGGTCCGCAGCAAGTGGAATATCAGCGGCGAGGGTTTCGCGAATGGCTTTACCGTTATCCCATGTTTCGGCCACTGCAAGTAGCTCTAGATTTTGTTCAATGCGATCGGCAATTTTTAATAAAATATTACTGCGCTCGGTCACTGAGGTTGTGCCCCACTGCGTTTTTACGGCATGCGCTTTATCAAGCGCCAAATTAATATCGTCTTTGTCAGAGCGGGGAATTTTACAAAACACTTTGCCATTTACAGGGCTAATATTCTCAAAGTATTGACCATTAACGGGTTCAACCCACTCGCCGCCAATATAGTTACCATACTGCTGTTTAAATGTGATGAGTGCGTCTGCTGTGCCTGGATTTGCGTAAATCATATGTGTGTTCTCTTGTTGTTGTTAGCTAAAAGTCTAAGCCGAAATACCAGCAACTTGTTAGAGTAATGTAGCTAGTTGCTTTATATTTAATCGGTATTGATTGACATTAGACTATTAAGCGCTTAAAAACTTGATTAGCAGTCCAAAAAAATTGTCTGTGAGTCCAAACGATTTAATCATTAAAGAGGCTGATTATGTATTCGTCGCAGTTAAATAAAAAACGCCAACAACTTGATGTACTTATTGAAAACAAAGTGAGCTTTGCTGCCGACAACAGCGAACTGAGTATTTATGATACTTATAAAAGTGCGCAAAAAGTGGCGCTGCATTCAAACGAATTATTATTTTGTGCCATGCTCAGTGGCAAAAAAATTATGCATGTTGAGAATAGTCAGTATCATAAAGCGTTTTTACCACACGAATCGTTTGTATTAGCGCCCGAGCAAGGAGTGCTGATTGATTTTCCTCAGGCAACTATCAACTCACCTACCACCTGTTTAGCGATTGAAATCAGCACCGATAAAATAACCAATGTGGCTAATGCACTTAATATGCAGCAAAACTTTGCTAGTGATGCCTTGTTTGAATACAGCCCTAATTTAGTGCATACCCAACATAATACGCAAACTCAGCAGTTATTAGAGCGAATGGTGCATTTATTTAGTGAGCAAGGCGCCGAGCGACACTACTTAATTGATTTATCGTTAAACGAATTGATCACCCGTTTATTACAACAACAAAGCCGTGATTTATTGCTGGCAAACTGTGACAAGCTACGCCTAAAAAGTAACGTGAGTGATGCACTACATTATATTGAAGAGCATTTAAGCGACACACTCGACATAGACACCTTGTGCAAAATAACTTGTATGAGTCGTAGTAAGTTTTACCAGCAATTTAAACTCGCTTTTGGCACAAGCCCTGCACTTTGGCAGCAACAACTTAGACTTAAAAAAGCCCGCACGCTTTTATTAGAAGGCCAAGCTATAAGTAAAGTGTGCTACGACCTTGGTTTTAATAACGCCAGTCATTTTAGCCGTTTATTTAAGCAAACCTTTGGGATTGCACCTAAACAGTGTCGGCATTAATAGCTAATGCTTTACTAAGTGGTTAAAAGCGCAGTCATATTTTAATAACCACACTATAATAGCTTGCAATACATAAACTTACACCTGCCAGCAACCACACTACGCCGTAGTTATGCCATAAGAAAGCGTTATTGTAAACTTTATGAGGGTTGTGCTTATCCACCAATAGCGTGCATTGCTTACCCTGCTTAAAACGCCACATCATATTTTCGTTATAATCAATTAGTATACTGCACACTTGATCATCAAAACGAAAACTCACTAGCATCGTTGGCTGATGTAAAAGCTCTGGCGCTGTTATTTGATTATTTGTCGCTGCTGTTATTTGTTCTATGTTACACACTCGCCAATGGCGTTTATTAACTTTACATTTTAACCAACGAACAAGTGGCAACAAGCCTATTAGTATAAATACAACCCCTAACCCTAGAAGTACCATACATTCACCTTCATTTTAATTAATTTTTTGGTAAACAAAATGAGTAAATAAATCACTCAACGTTGTATCTACTGATTTAAATACTGTTATTTTTTATCTACTTTTTCGAACAGGTATATTTTGTTTGGCTA
This sequence comes from Pseudoalteromonas sp. 3J6, assembly GCF_903995135.1. GTDB lineage: Bacteria > Pseudomonadota > Gammaproteobacteria > Enterobacterales > Alteromonadaceae > Pseudoalteromonas. Next base: position 1,951,793 of record NZ_LR877185.1, read on the forward strand.
AATAAGCCAGTTCAACACACGGCAAGCTCAGTAAATATACCTTCTTGCATTGATAACAATAACTTACCAGTTTCATTTAATATATTAATTACTATCTACAAATAAACTGCTACGAGTGATTGCGGAAGTATCATATTCACGACTATCTTTATGATGATTTCCAATTAAATCAATATGTGTGTCTGATGCAAGCCATTTAAAATAATATATAATGGCTCACCGTCCATATGCATATCAAGGGTATAGATGTGTAACCAATCGGGTTGTGACTACTGTCAATGAGAAAACAAAGCTGAGTCATAATTATCCCTTGTTATTTTTGCATGCAATGTGCCTTCATTTCTTGTAATAAAAGTGCCAATAACTCACTACAAAAATGCCAAACAGTTGCCTGCCCAGCATCGAGGCTGTGTTGCTCTTGATGAGAATGTGCTTAAACATTAACTCAACTTTAGCATTCACCAATATAGTCATGAGATACTAAAGTTGAGCTCTTACAGCTTCTTACCAAGGAAAATTAAAACTCTATTCGTGCGGTCAATGACACATAGCGAGCACCTTGACGTCCTGTCACTAAGCCATAATCAGGATTAAGCTTTAAGCCATTTTCACCGTACTGAGCACGCTCTTCGTTGATATTTATCGCACTATCGCTATTAAGCAAATTATAAACAGTGCCTTTTAAAATCACGTTTGAGCCAAAAAAGTCAGTGTAGTACGTCAATGACATGTCTATATTAGTGAGCCAAGGTAAATTACCTTTACTGCCACGTGGCGCAGGGTTGCCATTTTCATCATAATGAGATGCTTGATCGTAATATTTACTAACACATGCATCCCATGGGCTTCCTTGTTCGCAGCTATCGACACCTTCAGGGTGAACTGAGAAGTAGCTCTTTGGACGACCTGATGTAGTTCGCGCAACTAAACCTAGGGTCAGTGAATCGGTAATATTATAGGCGCCACTAAACTTAATAGCGTGGCGGTGGTCATTTGGTAAATTACCATAGCCATGATCCATCAAATCACCATAGTCGTAGGAGGTCGTCCAACCAGGATCGGCTTGGTTATTATCCGTTTTAACTAAACCTTCGGTATTACCATAGCTATGTGACCATGTATATGAAGTATTGATACGCAAGTCATCAGTTATATTGCCATCTAAGGTAAACTCAAGCGCCAAATATTTGCGTTGTGCTTCGGCAAGTGCAAGTTCATCAGCACTTAAATTTACGTTATCAATTTCTCCATCACCATCAAAGTCATACGACATTTGAATCGCTTCACCAGGGTTATTGAGTACGTAATATGAACCTTGCCCTACGTTATCGGTTATACCCATTTCAGCAAGCTTTTTAGCAAGCACCGGGCCTACATCAGTGTCTTCAACACTGCGACCTAAATCACGGTAAATAGCACGTACACCTGCAGACATCGTATCAAACACTTCTTGCTGATAACCAATTGTAAATTCATCGCTGTACATTGGTTTTAAAGAAGCAGAGGCAATTAGCCCTGGTTCAGTAATACCCCGCTGACGCCAGCGTCTATCACGTAACATATCCCCTCTGCTAGGTGAGCCATCAGCTAATAAAGAAGGTGAACCGCTACCTTCTAATTGATCCAGTTCGAAATACTCAAACCATTCAATAGATGCAGAACCTTGGGTGATATTCATGTTCGCAGAGACAGGTTGAAAATAACGCCCAAAGGTTGCAAATACTTTTGCACTACCATCACCATTAACGTCATAAATTGCTTGTATACGTGGCGCGATTTGATTATCTATATCAACAAAAGCCCGACCATCTGAAACAGTGTTTTCGAACTGGCTATAACGCAAACCCATATTAAGGACTAAATTATCAGTAGCTTGCCATGAATCATTAATGTAAAACGCTAATGAAGTGGTAGCAGAATCGACCTCACGGCTACGAATCCTTCTTTCGATAAAGTCAGTACCTAGTGTAGCGCCCGATACATCGTTTTCACCGGCTGTTTTTACTGTCCACCAGCCTTTAGCATCCCCAATACCATTTTGACCTTCAAAAAAATCGACCTTCACGTTAGTGTAATCAATACCAAATTGGATTGAATGCATATCCAAATCCCAGTTAAAATCAATGCGAGCTTGGTCTCGGATGTACTCTTCTTCTGTTATTCCTGAATTAGTGTGCTGGCTTAACGTAACAAAACCATTTCTTTCATCCCATACACCTGGGTTTGGAGACGCTACCACGTTCTCAACATTCTCAGTAACACGGCCAACAACGGCTGACACTGAAAAAGTATCTGTCAGATAGCCATTGTAGTTAATACTATAAACATTACCGCCATCTTCACCTGGTGCATCTACCCCTTGCTGATCACCCACAACATTATCTTTCCAATTATAAGCAAACGTTTTGTCAGTCCAAGTACGTTTATTGTTCATTGCAGAGAAACCAATAGAGTGATCTTCATTAATAAACCAATCCACTTTCGTGAACCAACGATCTTCATCACGCTCAAAATCAGAGAACGTGGTTTGCCCAGCGCTGCTAGACTCTTCTCTGCGTGGAGCAAATAAGCCATAGAAGAACAGCGTATCTTCAATAAGCGCACCGCTCGCCCATAACTGTACTTCTTTAAAATCGTAACTACTTTGCTTAGTGTTGGTACTGATGGTGCCACTATCTTGAAATATTGAATCATGCTGATTACGAAGACTATCAGGATCCCAGCGCACCTCTGCACCAAGTTTAAAATCATTATCGCCTGATTTAGATACAGCGTTTACAATACCGCCTAATGCCCCTCCAAATTCAGGGCTAACACCACCCGTTTTAACTTGAGTTTGCGAAATAGCCTCCCATGGAAGACGAATTGAACCTAACCCTGTGCGAATACTGGTTACATTCAAGCCATTAAAATAGTAGCCATTCTCAGCGGCTGATGAGCCACCAAAACTAGAGGCTCCTTTGAAATTAGAACCACCAGGAGCTGCAGTACCTGGCGCTAGTAACGCAATACTCTCAAAACCAGTATTTACCGGCATTGCTTTAAGTTCAGCATCACTAAACGTTAAGCCAGAGGTGGAAGATGCCATATCTACACGACGAATTGCCGAACCTGCTACCGCGATACGCTCTATATCAATACCAGCTTTATAAAGTTGTACATCAAGTATTATTGATTGGCCAATAGTTACCGCAACATTTTCTTCAGTCATTGCTTGATAACCGTCTTTTACAATAGTTACATCGTATGTACCTACAGGTACGTTTCTTAATAAGTAATCACCCTCGGCGTTACTGGTAATGGTGTAAACCAACCCTTTGCTTTTGTGCTTAAGTGTAATAGTTGCGCCGGTTAAATCATTCCCCGATTGCGTAACAATATGACCTTTAACAATACTACTGCCATCAACAGCGTGTGCCGCTGGTGCAATTAATAATGCTGCTGTTACCGCAGTTGCCAGCAGAGTTCTAGCACCCACGCCTCGAGTTTGTTTTTTATTATTTGTAATCATGTAAGAATTCCTTGGTCCTGTAGATTTTTATTGTGAGACTAACCTCGACGTAAAATATACATAAATTACATATTGTATACAATATTAAATATATGATAATTTTTAGTTAAAATTTAAATACAAATTAAACAAAGTCAATTGCTCTGCAAGTTTGTAACTAAAGGAAGCTTTATTAAGTATCGTAATTTAATACATGAGCTGAAGTATTTAACCTGAACTCTGGTTAAGAGATTTACTAATATTTTGAATCAAAGTGATATTTATGTTTATTTTCTCTAGCCAGAGATTTTCAGTGGGTACTAAGCGAAATTACTTGCAATAGTTAGCCTATTGCAAGTAGATTAAACTCAGTTAACGCTAAGAATAGCTACTTGGGGTAGGTTTATAATCCAGAGTTCAGGTTATTAAGAAGCAAACTATAGTTCGTGAAGATAGTTAAATGATTAACCCCACTTTATATAGTTAGCGTTACTCGCCTTTGCATGCCCCTGTATAATTTACATATACGATACCCTTTTAATTTAGTTCTTAGACTTGCCGAAGTTAATTTTACTGATACAATCGAAATGTATAATGTATAATGTATACAATATCACTTATTAGAGGAAATATAATGGAAACAAACTGTAAAGATTGGCGATACACAGTTATGCCAGCCGTATTTACATGGCTCAAAGAAACAGAGTCTGGAACCGTTGCAATTGACCTTGATGCAACGAAAAAATACGCTGCAGATATTTTAAAGGTGCAAGGCAAAGGTGGAACTCGTATGGGAGGCCTTGTTGGCTCTGGTACTCTTGGTGAGAACAGCTACCTAAGCTCCGAACAACGTCTTTCTTTACTAAAAGCTCTCTCAAGTGTTGCTAAAGAATACAATGTTCCATTGATTAGTGGCGCAGCCGCAGAAACCAAAGAAGAGCTGGCCAAAATTGTTACAGAGCTAGCAACTGTTGGCGTGGACACCGTAATGATGATGCCACCAAAAACCAAATACACGCCTTCTGATGAGGAAATGTATGCGTATTATTCCCTTTCAGCCACAGCTGCAAAAGAGGCCGGTATTACAATAATGCCTTATAACAACCCGGACGCCGCTGGCTATCATCCACTTTCAACTGACCTTCTAACAAAGCTTGCCGCTTTACCTGAAGTTACGGCGCTTAAAATATCCACCATAGATGTATCTGTCATTGAAACGATGGTGCTAGAAAATAAGGACATAAAAGTACTCGCAGGTGTAGATACGGTAACTATACATGCAGGACTCGCTGGCGCATGCGGAGGAATTACAGGTGTTGGCTGTATATTTCCAAAAGCGAGTGTCACTATGCAGGAATACGTGAATAAAGGTGAGTGGGCCGAGGCAAACAAAATTTCTCAAGCTATGAATTCTATATCTTACCTTGATGCACAACCGTTACTTTTAGAATACCTTAAGTTTGCATTTGGCATTCATCATAATGATGTAACTGGCGGGCTTCGTACTTTTGGTAAAAAGTTAAATCAACAGCAAATTGATGATGTACACACAAGGTATGCCTTAGCAAAAGAACGACTCGAGGGTCTGGGTTTAATAGACTGAATTTTCAAAAATTGACAAGCAAAAGCTCCGTTTTTACGGAGCGTTTTTGTAGCTATAGATAAGCTGCTCTTGCGGTGATTGCACTGACCTTATTAAATAATCATACTTAAGCATAAAAGAAAATCAGATATATCGTTTATTAAATATAGCGTAAGACTAAGCTTTGCACTTCTGAGTTTTTTACCCTATCTAGCTAAAGTATTTTTTACATACCCACTTAATAATACAGAAAAGTTGATGGGACCTTGTTCAGTTAGCTAACATCGCATTAAACAAACTAATCGAGGTAAGTTAAAGACAACATAAATATAGCATTCTTATTTGCCTACGGGCAGCAAGCTGAGCACATTATAAAAAATGTGCAAATAAGGGGCTTATTTAACACTACCTTTTTTCGTCTTCTATTTTAAGTAATAGCTTTTTAATGTCGTTTTTGGCGCCTAAGATATGCTTTTTCAAAAAGTCACACGCTTTTTTAGTGTTCTTTGCACGACAGTGATTTAACAATATACGGTGCTCTTCTGGTGCTGTGGTTAAACCACCCGCTAGTAAAATATGCATGCGCACATAACGCTCTGAATTTTTACTATACATATCAACTAGTTCACGAGTTTGTGGGCGTTGTGCGCGTGAATACAACTTACCATGAAAACGGCTGTTTAAATCGCCCGTTGCTAGGTGGGTATCACCTGCATCCATGGCGCTTTCTAGCTCAGTTAAGATAAGCTCAGCATCAATTAAATCTTGATCTGTTAAACCTTCTATTGAGTGACTTAGCAGCTCAGCCTCAAGTAATGCCCTTAAATCAAAGATTTCATCAATTTGTGATGCTGAAAGCTCTGTTGCCGTGGCTCCTTTATGCGCTTCAAAATTTACAAGCCCTTCAGCTTCGAGCTGAAGCAGTGCCTCACGAACAGGTATTCGGCTTACATTAAGCTCAGCAGCAAGTGCAGCTTGACGCAGTGGATCACCAGCTTTGATTTCACCGGTTAATATTTTTTCACGAATTGCTTCTGCTACTAATTGGGTGCGTGTTTTGTGTTCGATAGCCATGGTGATCCTTAAGTATTGCATTTAGCATACATTATACTCAAGTAACATGAGATGCCAAGTTAGATTCCGTCCTCAGTTAGCGTTTATAAAGGAAAAGCGGGAATATACAATTTGCATATCCCGCCCAATGAATCTTATGCTTGATAGCAAATTGGTCGCATAAAACGTAACATTGCATTTGTGCCTACAGAGGTACTACGTACATCCGTTGAGCTTGGAAATGGCCCACCGTGGTTCATTGAACCACACACTTCAACACCTGTTGGCATCTGATTTTTTATCAAACGACCCACTTTATATTGCAGTGCTTCGATGAGGCTATCTGCTTTGCTTAAATCAGCTTTCGTGCCATGAACGCTGGCTGTAAGCTGCCCTTGCAGTTTATTTATTAATGTCATAAGTTGCTGTTCACTGTCGTAACGCACAACTAATGCAGCAGGGCCAAACATTTCTTCATTCAACGCTGGGGTTGTTAAATAATCGTCGGCATTACAAACGAATACATGTGCATTAGCATGGAACGCTTGCTCAAGCTTACCTTTCCCTAACACGCTTACTTGAGCAAGTTGGCCTCGCTCTTCTACTTGGTGTTTAAACGTTTTAACAATGTCTGGCGTGAGCAAAGTGTCTGATGGTGCATCATTAATGCTCGCAGTAATATGTGCTTCAAGCTCATCACACCCGGTTGGCACTAACCAAAGCCCAGGGCTGGTGCAAAACTGGCCGTTACCCATAAGCATTGACTGGCAAAGTGACTGCGCCATTTCTTTACTCTTTTCAATGGCTTTATTGGGTAAAATAACTTGAGGGTTAATACTACCCAGCTCACCATAAAATGGGATGGGCTCTTCACGTTTAGCAATCGTTTCTTGCAGTTTACTCGCCACGTTAAATGAGCCTGTAAAGCCAACCGCTTTAATTGCCGGCGCTGCAACTAATTGATGTGCTATGTCATACTCCTTGCTTTGCACCATTGCAAACACGCCTAATGGCATCGCACATTCTTTTATGGCTGCAAGCGCCGCACGTGCCATCAACTCGCCGGTTCCTGGGTGCGCTGTGTGATTTTTAACAATGACCGGGCACCCAGCAGCAAGTGCCGCAGCTGTATCGCCACCCAATGTTGAAAAGGCATAAGGGAAATTAGATGCACCAAACACAGCAACCGGCCCCAATGGTAAATAGTTAAGTTCAGTGTGTGGTTTTGGTAACGGTGATCTTGTTGCATCGGCCTCATCCACTATTTTTAAACCCAAAGGTGATTCAGGGTTTTCGCGCAATGCACTAGCAAACGCTTTAAGTTGATTTACGGTGCGCATGCGCTCCCCCTGCAATCGCGCAAGCGGTAAGTTGGTTTCTTGCTGAGTTTGCTCAAGTAGATCATCACCAAGCGCTAATATATGATCTGCAATACACTTTAAAAAATCAGCACGTTGCGCATAGCTAGTTTTACGATACTCATAAAAAGCCGATTGTGCGGCTTCGATTGCAACGTTTAATTCAGTGGCGCTGAGATTAAAAAAGCATGTAGGTAGTGGTTCATTACCAGCGGGAGAAAATGCATTAAATTCACCATTCGCTGAATCACCAACCCATTGTCCTGCTACTAAACTTTGTCCTGTTAATGTCATGTTTTGCTCCTGATTATATTACTTGAAACCCAAATGCATATGGGTCATCGTCATCGACTGTGATAGCACTTGTGCCTGTTACTCTAGACCAACCTTGAATACTTGGCAGAATGGCTGTTACGCCTGCGATTTCTGTTACCTGTTCAATGCAGCCGATAAATTGGCTACCGATATAACTTTCGTGGATAAATTCTTGCCCTTGGGCCAACTGCCCTTTCGCAAAAAGCTGTGCCATACGGGCGCTAGTGCCTGTTCCACATGGTGAGCGATCAATGGCTTTGTCACCATAAAAAACAGCATTTGCGGCATGTGAATTGGCATTTTTAGGTGTGCCTGTCCATAACACATGGCTTGCACCTTGAACGGTTGGGTCAAGGGGGTGAACACATTTTATTTTTGCGTTTATGGCATCACGCACCTGCGGGCTGTACTTTAAAATTTGCCCAGCGCTAAAATGCTCAATGCCTTTGTAATTGGCTTGCGGTTCAACAATAATGTAGAAGTTACCTCCGTAGGCAATATCTACTTTAAGCTCGCCCAGTTCAGGTACTTCAATTACAATTGACTGATATGCTAAGTACGCGGGAACATTATAAATTTTTACCCACTGAACTTTACCATCGGTCATTTCATAATTGATTCGTACACGTCCAGCTGGCGTATCTAATAGCAAGGTCCCGGGCACTTTTGCATGTAATAAACCATGCTCTAAAGCAAACGTAACAATACCCATTGTGCCGTGGCCGCACATGGGCAAGCACCCTGATGTTTCAACAAATAAGATAGCGGCATCGCCGTCTTCTGTGGTAGGCGGATATAAAAATCCGCCCGACATCATATCGTGACCACGAGGCTCAAACATTAGCGCTTGGCGTATCCAATCGTGATTTTGAAAAAAGTCTTGGCGTTTCTCACTCATGCTCTGTCCGCTCAATTGCGGGTGACCACTGGTAATTAGCCTTACGGGATTGCCACAGGTATGGCCGTCAATACAAAAAAAGGTCCCTTTGAGCATAACTTAATCCAACTTTAATTTTGTTACGTCAATACCGCTTGCCATTGCTTTAGTGTAAAGCGTGGTAACAGCTGCATTTTCATCTGATGCGTTTAGCTTAATAACGCTGTGAGCAGTTTGATTATTTAGCTCATCGATCATGTTTGCGCTACTTGCAAAATGAATAGCGCCATCTTCATTAAACTGAGCCGAAAACGATCCAAAGGCCTGTTGCCAATTTACTGTCATTTTAATTACCTGATTGATGTTTATGCTTGATATAGTAGGTATATTGTATACAATAATCAATATCCTATTTCAGCATTCCTTTCTTTAGTGGCATTGAAGGGCATCTATAAAACAGCAGCAAAAACATTAAACCATTGAATCTAAACAACAATGAAGCAAAATAACAAGTATTGAAAAATCATATCTCGTAACTTAAAAAATAAATGCAATTTTGAGATAGACACAATTCATCCGTCACAACAAACATATTGCATAAAGAGGTAAGCATTTTGTCTGATAATAAAACACAACATATTGGCGTGGTTGGAGCAGGTATAATCGGTATTTGTTGTGCGTTAAAATTACAACGCGCTGGCTTTACAGTTACTTTGTATGATGAAAATGGCTTAGCTCAAGGCTGCTCGAAAGGGAATGCTGGGCACTTTGCAACAGAGCAAGTATTTCCTTTAGCGCACTCATCGTTATTAAAAAAGCTGCCTATGATGCTATTAAACCCACTCGGCCCTCTTAGAATAGATTGGCGCTATGTGATCAAAGCACTACCTTGGTTTTGGCGGTTTGTTAATAACATGGCTAGCTCAACCTATAAAGCAAATACCCACGCTTTACAGGCGCTCAACCACCGTGCAATTACAGCCTACGAGACCCTGCTAGATGAATTCAAATTAAATCATTTAATAACAAAGAAAGGGAGCTTGCTCACTTTCGAAACAACGCCAGTTACACAAATACAGGCTATGTTTGAAAAATATTTATCACACGGTATCGCTGTAGAGCTGCTCAATGCTGAACAACTACAACGACTGGAACCTAATTTAGCAAAAACCATAACGCATGCATTATTTTTTAAAGAGGTAGCACACAGCGTTGATCCTCATTTATTTTGCTTAAGTTTAGCTGAGCAATTTAGAGCTTTAGGTGGGCAGTTTTGCCAACAAAAAGTGATTGAGGTTTCACCTGTTTATAGTGGCTATGAAATTAATTGCCCTGACCAAAAATTTCAAGCCGATAAAGTCATCATCGCAGCTGGTGCGTGGAGCAAATTACTGCTCAAGCCCTTAGGTTACAATGTACCTCTTGATACAGAGCGAGGCTATCATTGCATGTTATCGAGTAATTATGGTCTATCTCGTCCTGTCGCCTCTGCAGAGCGCAGTTTTATTATGACACCCATGAGCCAAGGTTTACGAATTGCTGGAACAGTAGAGTTCGCAGGTACAGAACGTAAAATGAATAATAAACGCGCTTTGGCATTATTACCCAATGCCAAAGCAATGCTCAATCATTCAGCGGTAACACTTCAACCTAGTAGCGTGTGGATGGGCTGCAGACCATCACTGCCCGATTCATTACCGGTCATAGGCGAAGCACCTAACCACACTAATTTATTTTTTGCATTTGGCCACCAGCACCTTGGATTAACTCAAGGTGCTATTACAGGTGAGCTAATAACTAGTTTGTGTTTACAACAAGTACCTAGCGTAGATATAAAACCATATTGTATCAGCCGCTTTTCATCTCAAGCTGCTTGCAGTTCACACGCCCCACTTGCACAATAGTCACACTTACGAGGAAAGCACTATGATAGCCCAAGGTATTGGTACCCATACCAAAGAACAAGCACTTGCCAGTTTATCTAATATGACTGACGATTTAACCCCGATCCAACCGCAAGAGCACCTAGAACGAATTAAAAAAGCTCAAGTATACATGCAACAAAATGGTATTGACGCCATATATCTAAACGCTGGTACAAATCTTACTTATTTTACGGGAATGCGTTGGTATGCCAGTGAAAGACTGGTGGGAGCAATTTTACCTGCACAGGGCGATGTACAATATATTGCTCCTTTTTTTGAAATTGGTTCACTCAATGGCTTTAAAGTGATTGATGGCCCAATTCATGGTTGGCAAGAACATGAAAGCCCATATCAGCTATTTGTAGATGTAATAACCGAAATGGGCATTGCAAAAGATGGCACTATTGGCATTGATGAAAGTGCACAGTTTTTTATTTTTGATGGCATTAAAAAAGCACAAAGCGGCTTAAAACTGGTTAACGCACAACCCGTAACAGCACATTGTCGTATGCACAAATCAACCAATGAACTTGCATTAATGCAACGCGCAATGGATATGACCTTAGTGGTACATAAAGCCACAGCCAGTATGCTGTATGAAGGCATTAGCACCACTGAAGTAGAAGCTTTTATTAAACAAGCGCACCAAAAAGTAGGTGCGCCAGGTAACTATTTTTGCATTGTGTTATTTGGTGTTGCTACCTCTTTTCCCCATGGCGTAAAAGACGCGCAAATTCTTAAAAAAGACGATGTGGTATTAATTGATACTGGCTGTAAAGTGCACGATTACTTATCTGATATCACCCGCACTTATGTGTTTGGCGAAGCAAGTGATCGCCAGCGCCAATTTTGGGATTATGAAAAAGCGGCACAAATAGCTGGATTTAATGCAGCAAAAATAGGCCAAACATGTCAAGACGTAGATGCTGGAGCTCGTAATTATTTAGCTGAGCAAGGCCTTGGTCCTGAATATCAAACGCCAGGGTGCCCACACCGTACCGGCCACGGCATTGGCTTAGACATTCACGAGTGGCCTTATTTAGTCGGCGGCGATAAAACCCCTCTGGCCACCGGTATGTGCTTCAGTAACGAACCCATGCTCGTTGTACCAAATGAGTTTGGTATAAGATTAGAAGATCACTTTTATATGACCGACAACGGGCCAAAGTGGTTTACTGAGCCATCCCATAGTATCGACGACCCATTTAAATCAACCAGTTAATTTATAACACTCTCTGCTGCATGTATACGAAAACCATGCAGCCACTGGCACTACTCACTTCACTTAGCTTGTTTTTGAGTAATTAATAATAAATTTGCAACATTCCATCAGAGATTAGGCGCCTCTTGCTGTTCACCATATAGGTAGTGTTTTGTACTGCTATTACAGTGAACTGCTTGAGGTAAATAAGTGTATGAAATCACGTACTTTACCAAAGCGAAGCATTATGCTTCTGGCATAAACCTCCCACTTAGGCAAAACGTGGGATGTACTTTATAAGGTAAGCGTAGGTCAGTTGGTTAACCATTTTCCGCGCTAGAGACTTGGTAAATTAATGCTCATTTGTTTGGCCCTTATTCAGGTCTTACTACGGGTACTATTTCTTTTACTGCGACACCTTACGACCAAGCTGCGCCAATAAATACACAACAACAGGACGTTGCAATCACGCCTTATGAAGATAAGAAATACGAGTTTGAGTTAACCCCTACCTCTGAAGCAATGTTAATCACGATCACGGCACGATTAGATGTAGACGGAGAAGAAATTCGCATCATCAAAAAGCAACCAATATAACCTTTTGAAGACAAAAGTAGTGTAAGAACCTTTCAAAAAAATCAATGCCGACCAGTGAGCAAGCTGATCGGCATTTTTCAGTTTAAGTGTTATTCCATAGATAGTGTGAATAAACTTTTCCTATAAAAGTACCATTAATAGGGCGAGTAATTAACGACATCCACTACTGTTATAGTCAACGACTAAACTAACACCATTACTTGAGCCTAATACCTTTAAGTAACCCCAATATTGGCTTGAATTAGCAATATAAATACACTCGTCGTTACCACTATTATTTGACTCAGCCAATTCGTTATTGCCATTAGGCCACGAGCTCTCGGCATAGCTAAGGCTTATATCGCCACTGCCATTGGCCGTGGTGATTGCAATCCCACTTTGACTTTGCACATCAGCAAGACTAAACCACATCGGACCGCTGTTACCTAAACAAACCGCTTCGCCATCATTTAAACGACCGTTGCTACGACTGCCTTGTGTGGCACATACATCGGGCACATTGGAAGTGGCTGGCGTATAAGACGCTGTTAATTGCACATTTTCAAATGCATTATATCCATGTAACATAACCTGATAAGTACCAACTTGTACTGGGTCAATGGCGCACTGCTCTTCGTTACCACCAATATAAGGACGACAATCGTAAACGGTCTCTGTTGGTGCCGCTTCATAGCTTACATACAGGTCAGCATCTCCTTCTCCTCCAGTAATTGTAAATACTAGTTCACTGGCACCTTGCGGAACGGCAAAAGTAAAGTATTGCTGCTCATTTTGCGCGCCGTTAGTCTGAACTGTTTGATTATTTTGCAATATGTTATCACCGACACTACTATCTTTTTCGATGGTCGCTGTCGTGATAGCTGATTGACTTGCTCCTTGATTGTCAGTAACTATCAAACTTACGTTGTACTTCCCTTCACTGATATACCTGTGAAGTGGATTAGCCTGATTCGAGCTACTGCCATCACCAAAGTTCCATTGATAACTTACAATTGAGCCATCGCTATCAATACTGCCATTGCTGGTAAAACTGACGTCATTATTTTGCACGCCATAATATGGGCCGTTGATTTGAACTGTCGGCGGAATATTTGAAGGCGCGCCAGCAACTAAATCATCGCACCATTGTACAAATTCACTTTCGTAACTACTTTTCCACTGTTCTGTTTTTGCTTTGTAGGCAATCCAATCACCCACTCTGGTATGGGCAAGCATAGTATTAATTTCATCATAATGGCGTTCAAACATAAACCTCACAGCTAGGTAACCCCAACGATAGATTCGGTCTTGATCAAAACCATCATAAGTAGTGGAAAAGATTTGTGCTAGGGTAAAACGTGAGCCATCACTAATGGTTTCTTTTGCTGCGTCATTATCATTTAAATTAGCAATGTATTCAGCAACCCCTTCCGACCACCAAACAACATCTTCTGTAGGAGAGTTAAAGTCGCCATACAGATCAAATCGCCCATCGAGATAGTGCACATATTCGTGCTCTAAATTCCAAACGAAATGCTCTGCATTTGCATAATTTGCTTCATAAGCAATAAAGTTTGCTTGGTTGCCAACAACGGATGGATCACCTTCTAAATACATGCCACCATTATTGGTATTAATACCAAAAATGACCCCCGCATATTTACCGTAATCGTCGCTACTATCGAAAATATTCACTTGTAAAAAGCTATTATTATCATCAGCTACGGGGGTGTTATTAGTGGCAAGTTTAGTATGGAATAGCCCTTCCTCAGCACCCATTGCATCACACGCGGCGGCATGTTGCGCAACAGTCATATTTTGCGAACGAATTTTAATCGTGCTACTGCAACTATAGCTTTGTGACAGTGCTTGACCTATCAGGTTATCTACAAACCCACAAATACCATAATCATTACAATCTGCGTAATAACTAACCGAGTCAGCTGCCGCAAGCCAAACCGCATCACCATAACCAAAGCTAGTATACGTTGAAAAAATAGCATTTAGACCAGTATCTACAGCACTTTGAATCGGTGTATCTGAGTATTGCTTTAACCGAGCAAGTTCACTTGCTGCATTAACAATAAGGTACTGTGCGTCTGATCCAATCATCCATTGTTTTTGAGTAAACGCACTGAGCCTTGTTACTAAATCAGTGTCTTTGCCCACTGCCGTAACAAATTCATCATTCCATTGACCACGATATAACAAGGTAAAAATACCATTCACTGCACTTCGTACATTCCACTTAGCGCCGTAGCTTTCATTAAAACGGCTCAACCATTGTTTTACCACTTCAAGGTAACGATGCTGTTGCTCTGAGCTGTCCATTGTGATGATTACTTCGTTTAACGTTTTAGCATGACCGTCGTTATCGTCGTAAAAATGACTATTGGCAACAAATGCATCAACCGCCCCCACAACTGCGGTGGTGACCCACGTTGCAAAACTAACATTGTCGTTATAAAACTCAGCGTAAAAACCAGTTCGTAGGTATAAAAATAACGCTTCCAACTCTACATTTCCGCCGCCAGCATAAGTCAGTGAAAGTGCCTTAGCATGATTTGCAACAGCAAACATTTTATCAGACGTAAACACCTGACTTTGTGTTAAAGCAGAGGCACTAAACAACTCATTAATACATTGTGTACCTTGGTTTTGAATTTCTGTAATAATACTTGATGTGCTCGCGTTTGCTAATGCATTCAAATCACACGTAACGGCGACTGCTTGCATCGTCATCACACGCGCATTAAAAAGTTTTTGCTGGCTTTGCATTTTTGCAATCGGTGCTTTTTCATTATGATTTTGTTCAACGCCATGATGATGTAAACGCTCTACAACGGCTGTCTGAGGTTTAAATGTTCGCTCCTCCACCTTGTCAGCCAATGCCATTGAACTCATACCTAATATCGGTAACGTCAAAATCAGTGTGTTAATTTTCATATTATACCTTCGATGATTAGTATGTTCTTAATCCAGAACTGGTTATTGAGATACAATTTGTAACACTTCATTATCATTGTATACAATATATCTTATATAACATTAACGAATATTGATATATTAGTTTTGAGAAAACGGTTTCAACCAATTCTTTTGTATTGATTTTTACTTACTTCAAACTCTATTTAATTTAGTGAAGCTGAATATCACTCCCTCAAAGGTTACCCCATAGGGGTGGGTCAGTTTGGCACACTAAACTCTCGCAATATTTAAAAGAGCGTCTTACAACGACTCTTTTAAATAATTAGCACTTTGATTTAAAGCCAGATATGGTAATTTACTCTTTCAACCAGCATCCTCCCTTGAGTAGGTTATATGAATACAAAAAACCGTTGGACATTAAAAAGTATTGCCAAAGAGTTAGGTGTGTCTAATGCTACGGTTTCAAATGCGTTTAATCGCCCTGATCAACTCTCGGCTAAACGACGCGAAGCCATACTTAAAGCTTGCAAAGAGCTCGGTTATTATGGCCCTAATAAAGCGGCGCAATCTCTGCGAAGTGGCACGTTTAATATTGTTGCTTTAGTGCTACCAGATAGCGTGGAATATATGGTGTCAGACCCTGTCGCCAGTAGCTTTATGCGTGGTGTAACCTCAGTGCTTGAAAAAAACGGCATTAATGTTTTATTGTTTTCAGGCAATAGCGAAAACCTTAATAACGTTGTTGATTTTGTTGATGGGTTTATTTGTTATGGGCGCCCGCGAAACAAAGCACTGGTAGAGAAACTAAAAACAGTACAAAAACATGTGGTTACTGTGGATTTTGATATTGCCCGCAACGCATCAATTAATATAAATAACGAACAAGCCAGTTACGAAATAGCCAAACATGTTTTGCACAGTGCAACTGATAACGTGGCAATATTGGGCTTGAGATTACTCGATGAAAATGTATTGTGCCGAGTTTACGAACATCATGAGTTTGAAACGGGTCAATCTATTTCTCACCAACGCTTACGAGGTTATCAGCGTGCGTTAAATGAAGCGAATGTAACGGTAGCCGACGACCGCATTTGGAATATTCCTGAAAGTAGCGAGCGTTTTGCCAGCATAGCTGCAAAAGAAGTATTAAACGCCTCACCACGCCCTGATGTGATTATATGTATGAGTGATTTAATTGCCCTCGCCACCATGCGAGAAGCAATAAAACAAGGGATAAAAATAGGGAGTGAGCTACGTATTGTTGGATTTGATGGCATAGAAGAAGCAGCCCGTTTTGTGCCTCGCCTTACGACTATTCATCAAAATAGCCAAGAAAAAGGTGTAATAGCTGCTAACTTATTTATTTCTAAAGAAGAAAAACAACACGAAGTAGGTTACGCACTAAATATTGGTGCAAGTAGCTGAGCGTTGTTAGTAACGCAGATAAAAAAGCCAAGCTTAAGTTGCTTGGCTTTTTGGTTTTCAACAAATAAAGCTATTTAAACTAATAAACTTTGTAAGTTTAAAGTGGTTTCTTGAGCACCATTAACCTGTGTAATAAGTGCAGTACGTCTAGCAAAGTCAATATTCAAAGAAATTGATTGTTGCTCAAGCTTCCACATTAAACAACATACACTTGCGCCACCTTGAGCAGTAAATTCACCAGCAAATGCAGGATGCTCATTACGTATTTTAATTAATGCTATTAATCCTTTTACTACCGGCTTATTTAGCGCTTCATCTATTTTAGCGGCATCTAGATAAGGGCGATTAATATCACGACCAACGTTCGTTCTCGCCAGAAGCTCCATATCATTTTTACAAGCAAATAAACCACCGTAATATACTTGTGGTACACCCGGTGCAAAAAATTGAATGGCGCGAGATAATAAGTAATCAAAATCATTTGCGCCCAATGCATCGTAATACGTACTGTTAACTTGATATAGGTCGACATTACTTGCAGCTGCACCTGTTGCTTTACGGCTCTGGTTATTGCTGTTGGCATGCATGGTTTCTACTAAATTATCTATTTGAGATGCGTTTAACAGCCCTGGTTTATCGCCCATTGGACCCGCGTCAATAATGCCAATGCCATCATGGGTGTCTAGTACAGTTAAACAGTTACGCGGTGAAATTTGTAACCACTTAAGCAATGCGTCTACGTCATTATTAAATAAGCTATGTAATATAAGCGGGGGTAAAGCAAAGTCGTATACCATGTTTACGCGCTTAGCCACGTCAACTTGAGTTTGATAATGACTATGAATTTCAGCAATGGTTTCCATGCCTAAATCATTTGCCTGCTTTGAGAGTTTATCTAAATAGGCAAATGTTTCATCAAGCATAAAACAGTTAGTACCTGCTTGCTTAATGGCGTAACCCGCTGCATCTAAACGAATAATGTTTACGTTGTTAGCAGAAAATTTAGTAAGTACGTTATTTAAATAGGCAATGCCCGCTTCTACTTTTACATTTATATCAATTTGGTTGTCGGTAAAGGTGGTCCAAAAATCATACGTTTGACCATCACCGCATTTCATTGGTGTAAAACAGCTTCCAGGCCGTGGACGGTAAATGGCTTGTTGTTCTTGGTTGCTCATGCCATTAGGGAATACGTCTTCTTTAGTTAAAAATAAATCCCAAAATTCAGAGGCTTTGCCTTTGGCCAGCACATCCTGAAATTGAAACGATTGCGCCGATACATGGTTTACTATTAAGTCGGCCATTAAATCATGGTCTTTTCCAAGTGCTTGAATATCTGACCAAGTTCCTATTCGGGCATCAACTTCACTGTGATCAATTGGGTCAAAACCTGCATCGCTACCATCTATTGGGTTATAAAATGGTAATAAGTGTACCCCTGCAAAAACGTCTTTAAGTGGACCCTTTAGAAGTGCTGTTAATGCGTTTATATCTTTACCGGTGATTCGATCAGCATATGTGATCAATTGAACTTTATTCTTCATCATGTGTGATTACCAAGTTGAAACTTAATCGATTAAGATATATCTTTAACTAGCAAGTAAGAATTTACAAGTAATTTTTAAATATTTTACATACAAATATCGTGGCTCGATTAATACTACAATAAGTTACTGACAACTTAATGTGTGTTACCAAGCATTTAACGAGGAAAAGCAAATGACAAAATCACACACACACGTAAGCAGCGATCCGTTGCAACAAATTCGTTGGCTCACATACATGATGTTTTTTATGTTTGCCATGACCTCTGACGCCGTTGGCATGATCATTCCCGAACTCATAAGCGATTTTGGTTTAAGTATGACCCAAGCCAGTGCGTTTCATTATGCGCCTATGGCCATGATTGCAATAAGTGGATTATTTCTAGGCTTTTTAGCCGATAGTCTTGGCCGTAAAAAAACGATTATGCTTGGATTATTAATATTCTCTGCAAGTTGTTTTTTGTTTGCGATTAGTAGCAGCTTTATATTTTTTGTTTTTTTACTGTGCTGTATTGGCCTCGCCATTGGTTTATTTAAAACCGGTGCATTGGCGCTTTTAGGTGATATTTCTAATAGCAACGAAGAGCACACCAAAACCATGAATAAAGTAGAAGGCTTTTTTGGCATTGGTGCCATTGTTGGCCCTGCTTTAGTTGGCGTGCTGCTGGTTCAAAATGTAAGTTGGACTTACCTTTACATCATTGCTGGCATTATGTGTTTGATTTTGGCATTGCTTGCTTGGCGTGCCGATTACCCTGCTGTGGTAAAAAATACAGATAAGCCAGCCTCACTAAAAACGACTATGAAAATGGTTAAAAACCCTTATGCACTGGGTTTTTCACTTGCAATTGCTTTATATGTTGCCACCGAAGTTGCCATATACGTGTGGATGCCTACTCTACTAAAAGATTACACTGGCTCATGGCCGCTGCTGGCCACTTACGCACTCACAATCTTTTTTGTGTTACGTGCTGCAGGGCGTTTTATTGCGGTATGGTTACTGAATAGGTTTAGTTGGCAAGGAGTTATGGTTTACTTAAGCTTTGGCATTGCGCTGTGTTACGTTGGCACTCTTTATGGCGGCGTTGATTGGGCTGTGGCTTTATTACCTCTCTCAGGTTTATTTATGTCGATGGTTTACCCTACTTTAAATTCTAAGGGAATATCGTGTTTTCCTGTGCATCAACACGGCGCAGTAGCCGGTGTTATATTATTTTTTACCGCACTGTCAGCCGCCTTAGCACCTTTATTTATGGGTATGATCAGTGATTACTTTGGACACGTGCGCTACGGATTTTATTTAGCCACGGGTTTTGCAGTCATATTATTTTTAGCTATGCTATTTAATTATATTCGTGACCCATCAGCAACTGCATTAGAGCAAAGTAACTTAGTCGCTGAGTAAACAAACAACTTTTAATGCTATAAAAACATTATAAAAATCAATGTTTGAGTAAAAAAACAGCAAATAATTAACAAAATAATTTGCTTATTGTAAAAACTTTGTTATTTTTACTTAATCGATTAAGTAAAAATAACAACTTCCCTTTGGGTTTAAAACGAGGCGTTCACATGACAACACACAACACACCTTTATATCTGATCAGTGCTTTAGCGCTCGCCGTTAGCCAAGGCGTTAATGCACAACAACAAGAGCAAAATACACAAGCGCAAGCCAACAAAGGACTCGAAACAATTGTTGTTACCGGTGTACCCCGCCGTACAACGATAATGGCGTCAAGTTCTTCTGTAAGCAGTGTGTCGCTTGAGCAAGTTGAGGTGTCTACGCCTCGCTCTACCGCTGAGGCATTTAGAATCATTCCTGGGGTTCGCTCAGAATCAACCGGCGGTGAAGGTAATGCCAACATTGCAGTACGTGGTTTACCGGTTGCCTCTGGTGGTGCTAAATTTTTACAGCTTCAAGAAGATGGCTTACCTGTTTTACAATATGGTGATATTGCATTTGGTAACGCTGACATTTTTATGCGCTTAGATAACACAGTGCAAACCATTGAATCTATTCGTGGTGGTTCAGCCTCTACCGCAGCCAGTAATGCACCGGGTGGCATAATTAATTTTATTTCAAAAAATGGCGAAAACGAATCGGGCAGCGTATCAACTACACTTGGCCTAGATTACGATACTATTCGAACTGACTTTGAATATGGCACATATTTAAATGACACTGTACGCTTTCATGTTGGTGGTTTTGTACGTCAAGGTGAAGGCCCACGTGAAACAGGTTACACATCAAATAAAGGTGGGCAAATTAAAGCCAACCTGACCAAAGATTTTGAAAATGGATACGTGCGTCTTTATTACAAACATTTAGATGATAAAAGTGTTGGCTACTTACCTATGCCAATGTATGCAAATGGTGACTCAATTCCTGGGTTTGACGCACAATCAGATACCCCGCATTCAGCATTATTTACTAAAACAGTGCGCTTAAACGGCGAAAACCAAATAAGCAACGGCGATATTCGTGATGGTATGAATCCGCAAGTTGACTCAATTGGTTTTGAGGCTGTATTTGATTTAGACAACGATTGGCGTATTGAAAACCGTTTTCGTAAATCATCTGTAAGCGGTAATTTTAATTCATTGATCCCAGCTGAAGTTGGCGATGCATCAGCTATAGCGCAAAGTATTGGTGGTGTCGGTGCAACGCTTAGTAATGCGACCACAGGTGCTGCATTTAACGATGATTTAGCCATGCGTATTCATACGTTTGACGTAACCATGAATGACTTTGACTCAATTGTTAACGACTTCAAACTGACTAAATCGCTAAGCGATGATACTAGCGTTACTTTTGGCTATTATGCGTCAACCCAAAATATTGCCATGTCGTGGTTATGGAATTCCTACCTAATGGAGCTCAAAGGTGATAACGCTGCGCTGTTAAATGTAACAGCCGCCGATGGGACTGAATTCTCTGAAAATGGCTTATACGCTTATGGCACGCCTTTTTGGGGTAACTGTTGCCAACGTGATTACGACACAGAATACGACACTCGTGCACCCTATGTTGCATTTTCAACTAAGGTGGGTGACGTAAGTATTGATGCTAGTGCCCGTTATGACAGCGGTGAAGCACGTGGTAACTATGCAGGCGCGGTTACCTCAACCGTTGATATGAATCGCGACGGTGTGATTTCTGTTCCTGAACAAAATGTTGCAGGTATTGACCTTGCAAATGCCAGCCCTGTTAATTACGACTGGGATTACGCATCATATTCAATTGGTGCCAATTACCAAATTGACTCAAGCCTTGCAACGTTTGCACGATTGAGTAAAGGCGGTCGCGCCAATGCTGACCGACTTTTATTTGGTAAAGTTCGCGCCGATGGCTCAGTAGCCGATGAAGATGCCGTTGATGAAGTAAACCAGTATGAGTTTGGTATTAAAAAGCGCTTTGATTCACTGTCAGTTTTTGCCACGGCATTTTATGCTGAAACTGAAGAGCAAAACTTTGAAGCGACATCACAAACCTTTTTTGACCGCGAATATGAAGCAAAAGGGATTGAGGTTGAATCAACCTACTTTATTGATGCATGGGATTTTCGTGGTAATTTAACGTGGACAGACGCTGAAATTGCAAAAGATGCACTTACCCCTGAAGTGGTTGGTAATACGCCTCGTCGCCAAGCTGATTTAATTTACTCATTAATGGCACGTTACACTTATGAAAAAGGCTCTGCAGGCCTAAGCTTTATTGGTACTACCGATGCCTATGCTCAAGATAATAACGATCTTAAGTTTGATGGTTACACTCAAGTAAATGGCTTTGTAAGCTACGATTTATCAGAAAATCTTAATATTGCGTTAAACGTAAATAACCTATTCGATACGGTAGGTATTACTGAAGCAGAAGAAGGCTCAATACCTGATAACAACATTATACGCGCACGTGCTATTAATGGCCGTACAACGTCATTGACGTTTAAATACGCGTTTAACTAACCAATTTTAGTGTAACAATTGCTGAAGCTATGTTTGTTCAGCGATTGTTACACTAGTTTTAATAATTCTCCCTTGAATTTTGACCTAGCCATGCTAGGTTTTTTAGGATTTACACTATGAACAAATTACTTAGCCTTGGTGAACTGCTTATTGATATGCTGCCTCAAGACTCTAAAAACAGTGCTTATTTACCCATTCCAGGAGGTGCTCCAGCTAATGTGGCAGTAGGTTACGCAAAGCTCGGCGGTAAAGCTGCGTTTTGTGGCGGTATGGGAGATGACTATTTTGCTAAACAATTAACTAATGCGCTTGAGCAATATAATGTAGATACTGAGTATTTATTTACCATAGAAGGCGCGCAAACAGCTATGGTTATTGTCAGCTTAGATGAAAACGGCGAACGCAGCTTTAACTTTTATCGTCATCAAACAGCCGATTTACTGTTAACGAGTGAGCACTTAAAGCTTATTAATTGGGATAAATTGAGTACCCTACACTTTTGTTCAAACACCCTTACTGATTCGGCAATTGCACAAACCACTGAGTACGCTTTAAAGCTGGCTAAAAACAACCACAAACTCGTTAGCTTTGATGTAAATTTACGCTACAGTTTATGGCAAAATATCAACGACATTGAGCAAAGCGTGCAGGCATGTTTCGCGTATTGCGATATTGTTAAGCTCTCACGTGATGAGTTAAACTTTTTAGCAACGCAACGCCAACAATCAGCTGATATCTACTTAAAGTCACTGCTTGATTTAGGCGTAACGCTAGTGTTTTTAACCGATGGTCCGGCACCAGCGACTGTTTACCATAGCGCTTTTACTCTCAGTGAAGCAGCCCCAACAATTACCGCTGTAGATACCACCAGCGCTGGTGATGCTTTTATTGCTGGCGTACTATACTACTTAAACCACAGCGATAATGCAGTGCCACTTACTGATAAGCTAAATGATGAGTCAATAGTAAAAAAAGCGCTTCACTTTGGTCTTCGCTGTGGCTCAAAAGCTTGCTTAGCTAAAGGCGCTTTTCCTGCGCTTCCCACGCAGCAAACACTTTCGCAATAAACCAAGATACTTACAAAAAAGGCCACTGTTGGCCTTTTTTGCTAAGCGTCTAAATTATTGGTTTTTAGCCATTCTAAAGCGGCAGTAGCATTTTCAAAGTATTGTATTTCACCCGACATAAACCAACTGCCTAACTTAGCTATGGTTGATTGCCACTCTTTGTTACCGTAAATCGCTATTTTTTTAAATTCTTTGTTGTGTTTCAAGCCAAGCTTTAAATCGTCCCAAGCAGCACGAAGCTCCCAACCATCTAACTCAGTGCCATCTATCAATACGTTAACAATAGGATGCTTAACTTCGCCTAGCGCTGAATCGATCATTGGGGTGATCACTTCATAATCTTTGTGAGTTAAGGTACCAATTGCCTTAAGTGTTAAGAAAAACTCACAGCCTGAGCGCTCAATACCAATCGATAAACCATGTGTTAAATTAACCATAACTCAACCCTTGAATGAAAAGAGCTTTGATTATAGGCAACAGTTAAAAATTATCATATGAAGCAGGTCAAAAAACAGCCAGTTAATGCCGATTTATCCTTTGAGCTAATTATGTTTCTTTAACCGATTAACTTGATTTTCTACATCATTTAAATAACCGGTTTTTATCCATACTCTTGCGCCATTGTTACCCGCTGTGGCGTTAATTTCACTATTAACAGGCACTCTAAGCCAACTGTGTTTTTCAAGTGTGTCGTTATGCTCTTGTAAAGTGCCATCCAAAACCAACAACTCAGCACCACCACTTACCGTGAGCGTTAAAGATTGATTAGCATTAAACTGCAAAATACTCACTGTTTCATACGTATCTTGATATAACGAAATGGCATTTAGGTCATTAAACTCGGGGGTTTTCTGCCCTTGCATATGCTGCGTGAGAATACGAACGTGCTGGCGATCTTCTGGCTGAAACTGCCACAGTTTTACAAATATAATGCAACCATCTTTTGAGCCAGGAGTATGCTTTGATTGCGGAGGATTACGAATATAGGCACCTTGTGGAAAGTCACCATGCTCATCTTGAAATACCCCATCAAGTACTAAAAACTCTTCACCGCCGGTATGTGTATGTGGGCTAAAGTGGCTGTTTGGCGCATAACGTACAATGCTAGTGGCACGAGCAACTTCCTCGCCCACTCTGTCAAGTGGACGTCTATCAACACCCAGCATGGGCGAAGCTATCCACTCAAGTGACTCACTATGCACCACCACACGTTGACTAAAGTCGGCAGCAATTTTCATATTTGACTCCAAATTATTAATTTATAACTAAACGCCAATACTTGGCTAAGGGTTTTTTGCCAAAAATGCCTCACTGCAGTATTCCCCATTTAATAAATCGATAGCAACTAACTCTTCTTTATCAGTCGGTTTTTTTTCAGCAAGTGCAATACGAGCCTGCAATGGGTTTGGGTAATTTTCTACGTCATAAATTTTCATAATGATCTCTTATATTTTTAACAACAACCTAGGGTCTGTTGACCTTTGCGGATTATAATTTGTTCAAACTAGGGGCGGTTTAATCGCGGCGCGAGATTTGTAACCTAGTGGGCTAAGTAAAAACCGAGCAACAAAGAGTAAATCGCCCTTAGGCAGAACCCTTTGGGCAGCGCCTGTTTGGTATTGATGCTGCGTTATCGCCTATTTATGGGGAACAACCACACCACATGGGCGCTGCCTTGCCTAAATGCCAAACAGACTGCTGCAAATTTAACCTTGAAAGGTCAACAGACCCTAAGTTAATATTAGCAAACCAAAACTACCTACTGATAGGTAATTTATAGCAAGCGCTTAGTGTTTGCAAACTAAAAATAAAAGAGCTTGAAAATAACTACCTACTGGTTGATAATTTTTCAGATAACAGCAAGGAAATATCAAAATGAGTAAAAAAGCAGCCCTGCTACAAGCCGCAGAAAATAAAGTGCGACTGGGTGGTTATAGCAACTTTAGCTTTAGAGAACTTGCTACTGAGATTGGTATAAAAAGTGCCAGTGTGCATTATCACTTTCCAACCAAAGCTGATTTAGGCGCTGAACTCGCGCATCAATACACCGATGCCTTTATTGCAGTACTTGGCGATCCGAATTTACATAAAGCAAACGGTAAAAATCCCATCGATATTTACACTCAGTTATTTAGAAATGCGCTCGTGATAGACAAAAAGATGTGTTTATGTGGCTTACTCGGTGCAGAAAGCGACAGCCTACCCGATAAAGTGCGGGTTGAAGTTCAGCGGTTTTTTAATAAAAACTTAGCCTGGTTAACTCAAGCACACGCTACGAATGGGGAAGAAAACCCTGCTCGCGCGGCAATACAAACAGTGAGCTTATTAGAGGGTGCAATGATTATTAGTAAAACCCTAGATGATATTAGCTACTTTGAACAAGCCACTTTTTAAGTGCTTATATAAAAAAGCGAGCTTCAATAAAGCTCGCTTTTTACATTAATAACTATGTAGTTTTAAGCTGGATGCACTTTATGTTTTGAGTGCACAAAAGCTAATGCAATAAAGCCTATTACCGCTACCACTACACCAATAGGCTTACCTAAGTCACTTGATAAGTTTAACCCAATTGCCGCAGTCATAATGTAAGATAAGGTCACTGCGGTTGCGATCACGGCGGGTATACTAGTGATCCAATGGAATGTACCACGGTCAAATAGGTACTTGGTCGCAAGCCACAACACACTGGTAGAAAGCAGCATATTTGAAAACGCAAAATAACGCCAAATAACAGAGAAGTCGAGCTTAGTCATAAAGTAAGCAATGGTTAAAATTGGCAGTGCTAACAACAAACGATTACGTAAACTTTGCGGAATACTAAACGCATCAACCACCGTTAAGCGCAGTGAACGGAACGCCGTATCACCTGAGGTGATAGGGAAAACAGCAACAGCAATAATAGCCATAATACCACCAAATACACCTAAGTAGCTGTTTGCAATATGGTTAACCACTAAGCCTGGACCGCCTAAATCAAGCATCGATTTTAAACCAGCGTACCCTTCTGGGAAGGCAGCAATACCAGCAAGCGCCCAAACACAACCTACAATACCTTCGCACATCATCGCGCCATAATAAACCGGGCGTACATATTTTTCGTTAGTTAAACAACGAGCAATAATAGGTGCTTGCGTTGAGTGAAAACCACTAATAGCACCACAAGTAATGGTGATAAATAGCAACGGCCAAGTAGGCAGTCCATCAGGATTTGGGGCTAAAAAGTCGTGAGCATGATCGGCTTCAAAATACGCTAAAAAGTCGCCAGCTACTGGTAAATGGGGTGCGTTGATTAACAGTGAGACTGCGATAGCAACTGTCATTACAATCATTAACAAGCCAAAAATAGGGTAAAACTTAGTGATGATTTTATCGATTGGTAATAACGTGGCTAAAAAGTAGTAAGCTAAAATAGCGAGAACCCAAAATGTATTACTAGCAAAAATGGTGCCTTCAAATGCATCTAAGTTACTCAATAATCCTGCTGGGCTCATAATAAACACTACACCAACAAAAAATAACAACATAGCAGTAAATATAAGCATAAAGCCTTTAAATACTACGTTGTAATAATGGCCTGCAATTTCAGGTAAACTTTTACCGTCTTCTTTAATACTCATTACGCCAGAGAAAAAGTCGTGTACAGCTCCACCTAAAACGTTACCAAGTACAATCCAAACCAGCGCTACTGGGCCATACAAGGCGCCAAGTATAGGACCAAATATGGGGCCTACTCCTGCAATATTCAAAAACTGAATTAAAAATGCACGAACAGGGTGAATAGCAACATAGTCAACACCTTCGCTAAAACGCTTTTGCGGAGTGTCTACGGTTGAATCTAAACCCGCTTGTTTTGCAACAAACGGGCTATAAAACTTATAGCCTAATATTAAAATAGTCAGGCAAATAAAAAAGATGATCATAAAGCACGCTTCTCTTTTTGTATGTGTTTATAGAACGCTATTTTGCGCCCCACTTTTTAAATAACAATTGAACGTAGCATATGAAAAAGTAGCCAACAATGAGACGTTTGGCTAATGCGCTCACAAAATCAATTTTATTCGAAAAAATAAAACTAATTAACAGCATTCGTTACTCATGGAAACAGATGGAAAGCACTAAAAGTACTTATATTGCGACTAAAATCTATAAGCCAATTTGCAACAATAGCTACACCTGAGTGATTAATTAGCCTACGATAAACATTATTACTACTTTAAATTTACTTGCCTTTGCCGTACATGGCTTTGCCAAAAAACAAGGATGCCCTCAATGACACAGTTTACTACGCCCGATTTATACGATGAACATCGCGACCATGTGCAAGTTGCTGACAGTGGCTTGCAACACTTTGGTAATAAAACTCACTTTTATGGTCAAGTAGTGACCGTCACCTGCCCTGACGACAACTCGTTTGCTGGTAACATACTGCATGAAAACGGTGAGGGAAAAGTATTGGTTGTTGATGGTTTTGCCAGTAAACGTTTTGCCTTTATTGGCGATATGATTGCAGAGCGCGCACTAAAAAATGGCTGGCAGGGCATAATTATTAATGGTTGCTGTCGCGATATTGAAATTCTTGCCACACTTGATTTACCTGTGATGGCGCTAGGCGCAACTCCACGCTGCACCACTAAGCGCGGTTTAGGTGCTAAAGATCACCCGGTTAATATGTTAAACACCACAATTAATACCGGTGATTGGATATATGCTGATGTAAACGGTTTAATAATTAGCTCTAAAGCGTTATTTTAATTCCTCGTAATAGTCGTTAACAAAAAAAGCAGCTCGAAAGCTGCTTTTTTAATTTACATGGTTTTTTAAAACCCAAATTCTCAGGTTAAAATTAAAGTACTAACCATACATCGGTTGAGCCAGGTTCGTTCCCTTGAGTCCACCATTTAGCTTGGTATTTATTACCTTGATAAGAAACTTCATCACCACTGTTATAAATAGCCGTTGGCTGCCAAACTGCGACCCCCGTACCATCTGTAGGTTGTGTTGTTGCTTCCCATGCACCACCTAAATCAGGACGCTCGCCTTGAGTCCACCACTTTGCTTTATATTCAACGCCGTTATAAGTAACGACATCACCACCAACGTATGCAACACTTGCATCCCAGCTTCCTGTAGGTGGATTTGTAGTATCAACGTTTGTAACTGTTACGCTAAAGCTTTGCGTTGTGGTTAATGCGCCATCACTGACTGCAACAGACACTGTGAAGTCTGTATCTGTATCTACAGCGCCAGCCTCAATAGTTACATTTGAACCGCTACCCACTAATGTTAAGCCTGCAGGTACTGTCCACGAATACGTAAGGGTGTCGTTTTGAGCATCATCAGCCACTACAGCTACACTTGCTGATGCGCCCTCTTCAACGCTGATATTAGCGATAGCATCAACACTCGGTGCTGTGTTTTCACCCCCTGATGTTGGCGCAATAACATTAACAACAACATCACGATTAACGGTTGCTTTACCATCTGATACCACAACGGTTGCCACATACTGCGTATCTGCAGTCACTGTTGGCGCTGTAATGACTAATGATGCACTATTTTGTCCAGATACCACCAGTGCGCTATCAACATTCCAGCTAAAGCTAAGTGGATCGTTATCTGCATCAGTTGCAGAAGCTGTTACTGTAATACTCTCGCCTGAATTAACAGATACAGATGCAGATACTGAAACAACTGGCTTTTTATTTGTTGGCGGAGCAACTACTCCTCCTAAACCATCATGCATAGCATTAAGAATATCACCATTATCCGCATCTATTTCCCAAGCAAATAAACCACCTAAATTATACTGATTAACATACGCTCCTTTAGCCAGTACTGACTTACGGCTATCATAAGTAATTAGTTTACCGGTTGAACGATTCCATACATAAGCGGCCTGTGCTTGCTCATCATAACCCACTTCAAAACCATTAATACCTGTGCCCGCAGCACCAATCATATTGGCTTTAACGCCCTTGTAATCAATAACCCCATCTTCCCATACGCCTTGTGCCGTAGAGCCTTTTAACGGGCCATTACCAGGGGCAGTCATTGGGTTACCATCAATCGCTGCATTTTGCGGGTAAACACCTTCCCAACCACGGCCATACATAGCCGTGCCGACGACGATTTTTTTCGATGGTACATTTTGCGCAAGTAACAGCTGCACTGCATTATCGGTGGTATAAGCAGGGCCTTTACGAGGTTCGCCATTTTCATCAAGCCCGGTACCGTTACATTGGCCAACACTCATGTGTTCACCACAGTAAAGTGCAGTTTGGTGACCGGTTACATTACTCCATGCGCCATAAAAGTCATAGGTCATGGCAAAAATGTAATCCATATACTGACTAGCCGCTTGGTAATCTACATCTTCAATTTTATCGTAACCTGCACCTATAGCTGAGGTTAACTCGTATGTACGACCCGTTTCTGCTTCAAGCTTATCAAGCATAGCGCGTAGTTCTTGCATTAATGCAACATAGGCTGGGCCATCGTTGATTGGATCGCCAATGTCAGGATTGGGACCGTCACCACCTGGGAATTCCCAATCAATATCGACACCGTCATAGAATTTCCATGTTCTTAAAAACTCTTCCATTGAGGCAACAAAGGTGTCGCGGTTAGCTTTATTGGTAAAGCCACCGAATGGGTCTGATAACGTCCAACCACCTACAGATGGTAAAATTTTAATATCTGGGTAACGCTGTTTAAGCGCCATTAGCTGAGAGTAAGTACCACGGATAGGGTCTTTTGCATCAACCCCTGGCAGTGCTTTTTGTACTGCTGCCCATGGGTCGTGAATAACCACTTCGTAATCTGCAGAGCCGGCACAAGCGGTTTCAAGTGCACGTTTAGGACCACCCGATAACGATGCGTTTTCACCACAAATTGGAATAAAGCCATACAAAATATGACTCAGATTTTGTGCTGGCATATTCGTTACATCATAATCACGGCCATAAATTCCCCACTCAACAAAGTAAGCGCCTGTAACTAAACCTTGTTTGATACCAATGTCACGGTTATTTGGATCTACATCCATCGGCAATGGCGCTAAGTGGCCACCGTCAGTATCAGCAATTACAATAGGTTTGCCTGCACTACGCGCACAGGTCGTGCCACCTTCACATAGCTCAACATACATTGTATGGCGGCCTGCTTTATCATAAGGGAATGAAATAGTGCCACTTTTAGAACCAGCAGCAAGCGTGCCTTCATTCACTAGCATGTCATCAAAATATACTTTGTAGCTATCGCCACCATCACCACTCCATGCACTCCACTGAATGTTGATATTAACTTGTTCAACACGGGTAACTAGCTGCTTATAAGAGCCGTTTCCCTCAAGATCTACCTCAACAAACGAATATTGCTGTGGTTCCCAATTAATGCTTGGTGTAGACGGTGCAGCAGATGCTGTGCTTGCAAATAAAGCAACACCGATGGCTGCGCTTAGTTGTTTGATATTCATAGGTCTCTCCTATCCATTATTTATGTAATTATTTAATAAGTTTGAACTGCAAAACTTAGGCTTTATTAAAGTTTGGTCCATACATTGGCTTGCCCTGGCGTATCGCCCTGAGTCCACCATTTAGCGCGATAGCGCTGTCCTTGATACGTTACTTCTGCGCCGGCTTGGTAGGCTTTGCTAGTATTCCAAGTGGCTGCTGTGTCAGCTTTCGAGGCTGATTCCCATGCCGCTGAGGTATCTGGTTGTTGGCCTTTGTTCCACCATTTAGCGGTGTAAATAACGTTAGCAAAACGGGCTTTATCGCTGGCTTGATAGGTCTGAGTGCTTTCCCATTCAGGTACTGTTGGGTCAACCGGATCGACCACAGGTACATCGTTAACCGTGACACTAAAACTGGTTTGGGTACTTAATTGACCATCCGATACAGATACTGCAATGGTGTAATCGGTGTTTGCTGATACCTCTGCAGTGGTTAAGTTGATGTTGGCACCAGAGCCTGTAAAGCTTAGCGGTGTAGGTACTGTCCAGCTGTAAGTTAGCTCACTTTGCTCATCATCAAAGGCATGCAGATGAATTGCTGTTGTGGTGTTTTCATCAACTACTAGGTTATCTGGGGTGTGTACAATGGGTGCGGTGTTTGTTGGCGCACCTTGCACACTCAAGGCATAGGTATAATTTGCATCGCTGCTATACACTTGATTTATGAGTACGTCGGTTGCATCAAACGTAATGTCGCCCGCTTGGTTTTGCACACCAATTTGCACTAAATGCGCGTAATCGAGGTTAAGCTGCTCAGCCAATGCTTGTTGCCAATTTGCTTGATTGTCGGCATTGATTTTAAGCTGTTGGTTGATCACCTCTTGGCCTGTTTCGTCAAATAATCGCGCCCATACGATGTCGCCTGCAATAGCATTTTGCCCTTGGCGAACAAAGTAACCGACGCTAGTCAACGAATTTGGATCAGTTGGGCCTGCGTCATTTACTATGTTGATGTCGCTACAGTTATAAAAGCCTTCACCAACCACATCATTACGTTGCCAACGGCTATATAAAATAGCCTCGCCGCTGCGGTCTTGCGGAATTGCAACATTCATTTCATAGTAGCGTTTACCATCGGGGTCTTTAACGACCTCAATGTTGTCGTGCTCTTGCACTAGCTGTAAGTCTTGCCAAGTTAGTACGTCAGTTGCGCTATTGAAGCTTGGCTTGGTAATGTAAAACTGCCAAAAGCTTGGGTTGTGCGGGGTTGATGCAAGATAACGTATTTGAATATCACCATTGGCATTGGGTACTACATCACTGCGCTGCCAATGTGGTGATGGTAAATCCATACCCCGTTTGGCTGTATCGCCACCAGCACATAAAGTGCCGTTTGGTACACTGGCCTCAACTGCGGTTTGATTTAAATAGTCAGGAGTATTAACCGAAAATTCAATCGCTTGTACAAACTGCACCGTGCCCGATTCTAAATATGCGGCTCGACACGCAAGGTTAGGAATATTTGTGCCGTCTTCAGGCCACCAGTATCCGCCATCAACTTGACAAATTGCTTGGCGCGCTTTAGGGCTATCCATATAACCATGTGCTTGCACTTGCGGTGCTAGTGTACTGAGTAGTAAACCACTAGTAATTGCAGATAGCGTAATCGTGTTAAATTTAATTGATGCCATTATTTTATCCTTTATTAGACTCAATACATGGGGCAAGCTCAGGCCTACCCCTCATTGTTTTGTAAATTACAGGCTACAACTTAAGGTCCAATCTGCTGTTGCACCCGGCTCAGAGGTTGTCCACCACTTGGCTTTATAAACTACGTTGTTATGCACCATTAGATCGCCGCCAGCAGCATGACTTGGGTTGCCCGCCCAGTCTGTTTGAGGGAAGTTTGGATAAACAGGAATCGTGGCTATATCAACTCCTTCACACGTACCTACAGGGTCACCGCCACCGTTATCTGGATTGCCCGTGCCATCACCCGGTGTTGCATCTGGTAGCATTGGGTATTCAGCTTTGAATGCATAAGTTTTTCCATCTTTTTCAATGGTAAAGTTGCTAGGCCCAGTGATTGGCATGTAGTACATCACTTGTGCATTCACAGTTGCACCAGCGCTAAAGTCTTTTGGTTGACCGCCCCATTCATTGTTCAGTGTGATTGAGAAACGGTGGAACTCGTTCTCAAAACCGCCAATATTATTACCCGCTGCGTTCGAGCCATTTACTTCTACTGCCATGCCCAGTTTTTCTTGTGCATTCCAGTTAGATTTAAAAATAGCGGAAGTTGATACCGGCACATCAAATGAAATTTTTGCACCACTTAAATCAAGACTTGAGTTATTAGTAAATGCAAACGTTGGGCTGATTGGGTAATTATCATCACCAATTGGGAAGTCTTTTGCTGTAAATGTTACATCTACTGCTTCAGCAGGCACTGTAAAGTTTGGATTTCCGCCATGTACATCATATGCAACACCGCTTTGATTAAACTTATCGTATGCAAGTGAAGTAAGCGTTGACCCCATGAAGTACTCGCCTTTGGCTGAGTCATAGTCAAAGTCACCTGCCAGCTCCCAGAACATGATACCGCCAAGACCATTGTTGATAACGTAATCAACCTTTGTTGCCATTGACTCTTCATCTTCTATCGAGAGGAATACTTTTTTATCTGCGTTCCATAACCAAGGTGCAACGGCAACGCTGTCATAGTGACGAGTATAAGTACCTGTTAAGCGGTCATCGGCGTCGGTATCAGGTGTTAAGCCATACACGCCTAAATACGAGCCAACAATGCCGTTTTCAAGGTTTTTAACATGCCATAAAGGGTTTGAACCTGCTGGCATTTCTTGGCCTGCATCGTTCTTATCATGCCAAAGGTTATCGATACCTAGTGCACCATTACCGCATTTGTTTTTCTCACCTACGCCAGTACCTTTAGCGCAATCAGCTTGGTTTGGTAGTGCCGCTTGGCCCCATAAACCGTTTGTTCCACCTGATACATCTTTAAAGCCACGGGTGTAATAAGGCAAACCAATATTGATTCGACCCGCTGACATCGCACCACGGAAGTAACGCACTGCCCAATCAGTATTTAAATACCCAATGCCTTCAAACTCTTTGGTACCATATACATTCCACTGCGTAAGCTCTGAATCAAGACCCGTGTCAAACAACGCAGCGTTGTGACCTACGTGCGAGTTCCATGCGCCATGTAAGTCATAAGACATGATATTTACATAATCGAGGTATTGAACCGCTTGGAAGGTTTCCATTCCACGAAGTAAATAGCCCGACGAAGGCGATGCAATAGTGAGTAAATAATGCTTACCAGCGGCTTCACCTGCACGGTCTAGCTCTTCTCGTACCTTTTTCATTAGCACTTGATATGAAGCATTCAACCCTGCACGACGTGCGTTAGAAATAGGAAAGTCATCAGGGTGGCCTGAGTCATTCATTGATGATGGGTATTCATAGTCAATATCAACACCATCAAAACCATACTTTTCAATAAATTCAACAGCACTTTGTGCGAATGCATTAATGCCAGCATGATTGATTGAACCATCGGCATTAGTGGTCATAGTATAGAAACCACCGCTTTCAACACGGCCCGTCTCATCAAAATAACCGCCGGTTTCAGCCCAACCGCCTACTGATATTAATGTTTTTACATCTGGGTGTTGTTTTTTATATTTGTTTAACAGGTTAAAGTGACCTTTGTAGTTAAACTCTGGGTCCATTTCAGCGCCAACTACGCCCGGCCATTCCATATTAGTAGCAGGATTATTTACTGAAGCAGGATCGCCAATAGATACTTTGTTGTTCGCATCAACATGGGCAAATGCATAGTTGATGTGGGTGATTTTATCCCAAGGAATATCGTTTACTAAATAGCTGGGTTGACCATTAGCGCCATTACGCCAGCTAGTAAAGTATCCAATTACACGGCGTGGATGATCTGGGCCCATGATCTCGCGACCATTTGCGTCATAAATCGTACAGTAAGGCGTGTTTACACCGGGAGTTTGATATAAACCTTGGGGACGACAGTCAGTGCCCGTAACTGGGCCTGTATTTTCATCAACAACCGTTAATACTTTTGTTACTTGCGCTGTTGCACCGTCGTTATCGGTCACCGTTAGGGTGAAAGTTGCCTGACCAAGTGCCGTTGCTTGCCATGCAAAACTGCTCGCTGGTGAGCTTGATTGATGAACATCCACCCCGTTTGCTGCAAAGCTCAGAGCCGTTACTTGGCCATCACTATCAGTTCCAGAAAGTGCAAACACCACCTGCGAACCAACAACCAGTTGATCCGGAAGCGTGCTAAATGAAATAGCGGCAACAGGTACTTGATTAACAGGGTCAACAACTACTGAATCACTAACGTTCAGCGTATTAACAACTTCTGCAGAGTTCGCTCCTTCATCGTCTGTTGCTACCGCGCTAATTTGATGTTCGCCCGTGATAGCTTGCCAGTTAACACTGAACGGCGCAGTGTTATCAACCGCTATGGAAATGCCGTCGACAAAAAACTCTACACCTGCAACCGAGCCATCTGAATCAGTTGCTTGCGCCAAAATGACAACGTTGTCTTTATCGTTAAATAAAGAACCATTCCCAGGTGTGATCTCAGTAATTATAGGCGACTGATTATCATTGACAGCGCTGTCACACGCACCTAAAAGTAACCATTCTTGATATTGACCGGTATTCTCCAAAGGGTTTGCTTGTGTCCACCACTTGGCTTCATACGCATTATTTTGTGCCTTTACTTGGCTTCCTGCTGTATGAGTTTGCCCTAACTCCCATGTCGTCAATGTACTGCAGTCTATTGATGCATATACATTTAAACTAAATGCACTTAGTGATAAGACACTTAATTTAAGGGCATTATTTATTATTTTCCGTGAGCTCATTAGCTCCTCCGCTTAGT
Source organism: Pseudoalteromonas sp. 3J6 (assembly GCF_903995135.1). Lineage (GTDB taxonomy): Bacteria > Pseudomonadota > Gammaproteobacteria > Enterobacterales > Alteromonadaceae > Pseudoalteromonas. The sequence goes on from NZ_LR877185.1 coordinate 1,987,501, forward strand.
GTGTTAAGAAATGCTATTGTCAGTTTCCATTTATGAAACTAGCATGAACAAAGTAAATATCAAGTAAATAAAGTGTAATTAATAAACAAAATAGATACAAATTGATTAATTAATAATATGAGGCTAGTGATTTATAACTACTATAAAAACTATTAAAATACCAAGTTCAATTAATAACATTTATTAATTGGGCATTAAAAAGCCCAGTGAAACTGGGCTTGGTTTACATTAGGAATGTATATTTTGCTTAATTAAATGAAACCGTAACAATATTCGAACATACGTTCTCAGAAACACATAACTTATAGTTATACGTTGATAATCTTGCGTTACGAACGTAGTCACGGTAACGGCCATTATCTGATACGGTATCTACTAGTTCGCCATTTCGGTATAAGCTAAGTGACTCAGCACCCACTTCTTCCCAGTTTAGCTCTACACGCATAGTATCAAGACGTGACTTATTAGCGCGTTTTAGAGTCAACTCAATTTCAACATCACTTACAACAACTGTTTGTGTGAATGTATCTGAGTTGTTTTCACTATCTGTTACAGTTAGTTCAACTTCATAACTACCTGATTCAGCGTAGGCATGAACAGGGTTTGCATCAGTTGAAGTTGCACCGTCACCAAAGTTCCAGCTCCACTGTGAAATGTCATCATTAACATCACGGCTTGTATCTGTAAATGTAGCAGTTAAACCTTGTGCTGAAACATTAAAGCCGGCTTCTGGTGGTTGTGGACTTACTTCACCAATAGCACTAAATGTAAGTGACCAACCATTGATATTACCCGTATCTGCGCCTGCTGTATCTTCAACATTAAGTGTCCAATCTCCAGTCGCTACCTCAGAATTAAATACCGTTGATGTAAATGACTTCACAATGTCGTCGTCACTGCCACCTTCATTGCTTTGTAAAGTAACCTCTGTACCTTGTGCTGAAATAAGTGTAAGCACTAAGTCACCAGACCAAGTATGCGTAATGTCTACATCAGCCGTGGTACCAAAGATAGTTAAATCATCGGCCACAGTAATAACAGAGCTTGCACCTTCAGGTGAGTTATCCGGAATCTCAACGCGTTCATTACTACTGTAAGTAAAGTCGTTCAAACCAGCAGGTTGCAGCATTAAGCTTACTGTTTGATCTTTAACTTGCTCGTCTGTTGAAGCAGTTACAGTAAAGTCATAATTACCCCACTGAGTATCGCTATTAGTTGCTACCGTTAATACAACCTCATCACCTGGACGAGCTGTAGTTGCGCTTAGCGATGCGTCAGTAAGATCAGCAGCCAAAGCAAGTGAAACGTCACCATCCCATTGTGCAACTGAACCAATTGTAAAGGTATAGGTAACCGTATCACCAACTGTTGCTTGTTGAGAAACAGGTGATACTGATAATTTAAACCCAGGAGTTGGATCAGCATCAATGACTGCTTGGTTAACATTTAGACGTGTACCTGCAACCGTTTTACCATTTAATGCCGCATTAGCATCACCACTAGACATAAGTAACTCTTTAAGCTCTAGTGATGTTAGATCTGGATTTACTGACAATACAAGTGCAGCAGCACCAGCTACATGTGGTGTTGCCATTGATGTGCCAGAATAGCTTGCATAACCGCCACCTGGAATGGTTGATAAAATAGCACTACCTGGCGCGCCCATATCAACACTGGTTAAACCCCATTGTGAAAAGCCAGACATATTGTCGCGACTATCAGTACTTGCAATAGATAATACATTGTCATTTTCATAATTAGATGGGTAATGAGGATTTACATCGTTGTCTACCGCATCATTACCAGCAGCAGCTACAAATAAAATATCAGCTTCTTCACTGGCAGTAATCGCATCAGCAAGTGCTTGGCTATAACCACCACCGCCCCAGCTATTGTTTAATACACGAAGGTTAACACCTGAGTTTTTAAGGCCTACCATGTAGTCAATACATTTAATAGCGCCAGATGTAGAACCTGTACCATCTGCAGCTAAAAACTTACAACCTGCAATAGATACATCATGGTTTACACCAACAATACCAACACCATTGTTACCACTGGCACCAATTGTACCTGATACATGTGTACCGTGGCCTTCGTCATCCATTGGGTCGCCAGCATCGGTAATCGCGTTAATACCGTGTACGTCATCAATATAACCGTTGCCGTCATTATCGATACCATCTCCAGCAATCTCACCGCTATTTACCCACGCATTCGCAGCTAAATCAGGATGGCTATAATCTACACCAGTATCAATAACACCTACAACAATATCACGGCTACCAGTTGAAATTGACCAAGCCTCAGGTGCATCAATATCTGCATCAACCGTACCACCAGTTTGGCCTTCGTTATTTAAGCCCCATAAATCTTCAAAGCGAGGATCATTAGTTGCGTTTGCTATGCTCACTCGGTAATCAGGCTCAACATACTCAATAGCTTGATGTGATTTTAAGCGCTCAATTGCTTCTTTAGCGCTCATTCCTGATATTTTAAATTTAGCGAGGCGGCCTGAAAATAACGAAGTGAAGTTATCATCAATTTCATCGTTATTTAGATCAGATATTTTGGCTTTTACTAACGAACGAGCTTGCTTACGCATTTCCGGCGAAGCATTCTTTTTATATTTAACAATAATTGAGTCACTACTCGCAGTAACTTTTTGAGTCGTACTGTTTACATCAGGCAATTTCGCCGCAGCTAAACAAGGTAAAAGTGCAAGTGTAATAATAGATAATTTTGTTTTCATCGTTTTATCCGTAATTAAGTTAACTTAGCTGTACTAAGTGGAAAATTTACGTATAAGAATTTAAGCAATCACGTGGCAAGTGCTAAGAAAACGGTTAAACAGCGACTAACTCAAGTAAAAAAAAAAAATAAGGTACAAAATCATTACTTTTAACTAGAAATACAGTGATAAAAACATAAAAAACATCCATTTTAATGAGCTAAACTCATTAATTTTAACATACCATTAACTCATTATTTTTTATTGGATTTTAGTGAGAAATAAATATAAATCCAAAATTTAATTTCAAGCCATTGAAACTAAACAGCTTTAAATACCATTAAAAAAGATGATTCAAAATAGGTTCATTGAAGAATACAGTGACTGAGCAGTTATGAAGTAGATAACAGTAAACATACTGTTCAAGCACTGAAAGCTAGATTCTACATTCATGATTAAAACCGCACCTTACGTTTAAGAATAAAAGTTAATCACACATTTAACAGCACGGCATGCTGTAACGACAAACACCTTATTAAAACTTAATAAACAACCAAGGTGTTTAATTTTGCATTTCAAGGAGAATAATAATGAAATTGAATAAATCACTTTTAAGCTGTGCTATTGCAATTGCAATGGGCGCAAGCTTTACAGCAAACGCAACTACAGAATCAAAAGCGGGTTCAACTTCTGAGCTTGCATCTAAAGTATCTGTAAGTAGCATTGAAAATGCCGTAACAGTTAAACAATCATTTTCTGATAATACAGCATTAGTATCTCAAGATGGGGATGGCAATACTGCACTAGCTACTGAAGTCGGTAACAATAACGATGTTAAAATAGCTCAATTACAAAATGGTAATTACGCCGAAGTTGAAACAACGGGTGATAACAACCAACAGACTTATGCGCAAGATGGTATCGCTAATGGTTTTATTACTCGTATTACGGGTGATCATAACGGCGTTTATGTTTCTCAATTAGGCCAAGGATTATTCCAGAATAATGAAGCAATCAATATTATCACCGGTAGCGACAATAATATTGACGTAGAACAAGGTGATGGCGGCCATTGGTTTTACAACATGGACATGAGAGGTAACGGCAACGAAATTATTTCATCTCAGTCAGGTATGTGGCAAGAGTTTGAAATACTTAGCTTATCTGGTGATGAAAACATCATTGAAATTGAACAAACAGACACGTGGAATGAATTTAAAATAGAGTCATTACGTGGCAACGAAAATGAAATTGATGTTAGCCAAGATGGCTCACGCAACATTGTTACATTCACTGATATAGCTGGTGATGCAAACGAAATAGCTATTGAACAAAGCAGCGGTGATAACAATACGATTACTTTTGCAGCCGTTACTGGCAATGATAATGAAATAAAACTAGACCAAGAAGGTTCAGATAATGCTATTGAATCTGGTCTTTTTGACGGTTCATTCAACGAAGTAACAGTTAATCAAGTTGGTGATGAGAACCTTGCAACAACTGAGCTAATGGGCGATAACAATGAGCTTACAGCAATGCAAGTTGGTAACACTAATGAAGTATACATGGGTGTAATTGGATCAAATAATGAATTTACAGTAACTCAAGTTAGTAATTCCAGCTCGGTTCATTTAGCTAATTTTAATGGTAATGGCAATGATGTTGACCTTAGCCAATCAGGTGGTGATGAAAACGCAATTTTAGTGCAGTCTTCATACCCTGATGTCTCACTTACATCAAACGATAACGATATTGATGTTAATCAAGTCGGTAACCAAAACGAAGCCATTGTTACACTAGCGGGTGTTCTTGATAGTAATGCAAACCAAATTGATATCGCTCAAAATGGTGATATCAACGTTATTGACTTAATGGTAGAGGGCAGTAATCACTCTATTGATATTGCACAACAAGGTGAGGGAAACTGGGTAGGTGGAACGGGAGATTCAGCGCTTTTACTAGGTGGTGAAAACGTTTCATTCTCTGTTACTCAAACAGGTAATTACAATACTGTTGAAGGTAACGTAATTGGCTTTAACAGTACATTCTCTGTCACGCAAATCGGTGATGGTAACACTGCAACAATTACACAAATGTAATTGATGAGAAAGGGAGAGTAACCCTCTCCCTTATTTAACTATGAAAAATAATAAATATAACTATTTTTTTATACTTTTAACTCTTTTTATTCCTTGTAGTAATGCCAGTGATGATTTAGAAATCGATGGATTACTTCTAAACAAAAGTATTAGCCGCTTTGGGTATCAATTTTATAGTGAATTTTCAAACTATTGGCGCGAATTCCCCTCAACAGCAGGCTTCAATGTAGAAATAAAAGAAACGGTTATACCCCGTGCTGGCACCAAATTAGTATTAATAATGAATAATAAGATAATTTATGCAACCCACTTGGGACGAAAGCTAGAGCCTTTGGACGAGCGGGTAGAGCAAGCAGTACATTCTGTAATGGACGCAATGGCGCGATCGAATATGCAAACAGCGAGTCCTGACATGGCATTGAACGGATGGTAACAATGAAAAAAATAGTATTAACAATAATAACGACTTTAAGCTTTTCAGTCTCCGCAACTGAAATTATTTACACCCCTATTAACCCGAGCTTTGGCGGCAACCCTCTCAATGCCAATATGCTGCTTAGTAAGGCACAAGCACAAAATAAGCATAAAGCGCCTGTGATCGAAAAAGGGTATGCAGAGCAATTTCAGGATTCATTAGAGCGAACATACTTAAATAGGATGGTGAGAGAAATCACCGACATGGCTTTTGGCGAAAATATTGAAGACAGTGTTTTTAACCAAGATTCAATATTTATGAGTGGCGATTATCAAATAGAAGTAATCACCAGTACAACCGACACTATCACGGTTAGAATAACAAATATAATTGATGACTCGGTTGTGGTTATCGAAGTACCGAGGTTTGGATAATGTATAAAGTAATTATAATAACAATCGCTCTTTCTCTTAGTGGTTGCTCTACTATGGGTAATTTAATTCCCCCATCAAAACAAAGTGCGGTAACGTTAGAGCCAACAGATGTTTTTTCTGACTTAAAAAGCTTACCTAAACCTGCAGGTAGCATTCCAGTTTCGGTTTATTCATTTCGCGATCAAACCGGTCAATATAAACCACAAACTAATGTTAGCTCGTTTTCAACGGCCGTCACTCAAGGTGCAAACTCTATTTTAGTGCAAGCATTACATGAGTCTGACTGGTTTACGCCGGTTGAACGTGAGGGTTTACAAAACATTTTGACTGAGCGAAAAATTATTAGAGCGGCACAAGCGACTAACCCTAATCAGAGCGAGCTTCCGCCATTAACCACCGCAAAAATTATTTTAGAAGGTGGCATAATTAGCTACGATACCAATGTAAAAACTGGCGGATTAGGAATGGAATACTTTGGGATTGGTGCCTCAGAGCTATATCGTGAAGATGCAATTTCAATTTATTTGCGTGCAGTCGATGTAAGAACTGGCCAAGTACTATTATCAGTAGCCACCAGCAAAAAAGTATTGAGCCAAGAAATGCGAGCAGGCTTCTTTAGATATGTTAGTTACAAACGTTTAGCCGAAGCCGAAGCTGGATTTAGTGATAACGAACCTATGAGTATTTGTGTGACACAAGCCATAGAAAAAGCGCTTACTGATTTAATTACTAAAGGCATAGATCGAGGACTTTGGGCTAAAAAACAAGCTTAAAAAATAAAAGGCTATGCAAATAGCCTTTTTATTTAATTATCTAATGGAAGTAATACCGAAATGTAGCGCTGTGCCCAATTTGCAAGCTCTATACGATTACGCGATTGAGTCTTTTTAAACGCACTATAAAGATGAGTTTTCACTGTGTGATCACTAATATTGAGTTTGTTCGCTATTTTATCGTTACTCGCACCCTGCGCTATTAATTGAATCACCGATTTTTCACGTTTGGTTAAGTTTTCGTAATCCGATTTACTAAGCACTATGTCGTCATGCAGTAAATTGTTAGATGAAGCGGCATTCAATATATCTTTGAATGCATCAGAAATCACTTTACGAGTAAACCATAGCTCGCCGTCGGTTATTCTTACAAGCGCCTTAAAAATATCCTCTGCAGCATCTGAACTATAAAAAACACCATTGAAGTGATTTAATAATAAGTTTTTCTCACACACAGCATTTGGATCAACGTTAAATAAAATCACCTTATTTTGCTTAGCTAAACAGATTAGTTCGGCAGGGATTAATGAGTGCCAATCCTTATCCGCACCATCAACGAGATAAAGTTCAAAGGTTTGACGTAACTCGACTTTAGGGAGTGAGTCATCCATTTTTATTTCATTAAAAAGCGCTTTTAAAGTGCTTATAATCGTTGTATAGCAAAATGAGTGAGAAGAAGATTTAGGTGTTGTTTTAATAAAGGCAAATTTTTTACTTAACATAATTACCATCCCTGAAACAATTTCATTACATTACCTAAATCAACTACAAAACACAATGCTCTTTTGGTATACCTTCGTAGTGGAGTACTCTGTAAAGCAATTAAGTCGAACGGCCAACACCCTCTCGCCATCACATTATGCGAAGTACAACACGTTTAGTTAAAGCAATTTAGAGTCAACTCCAAGCCGCTGGCGACTTGAAGATTGTCATATCTCTAAGAACAGCTTATCAATTAAACTACTTAGCTGTGGATTAACTTGCTCTTTTAACGCAAAAATAAAGTCCATTGAAGTAGCAGGCATATTAGGGTGAGAATGATTTTCCCATACTAAGTTAAGTGCCTTAATTATCGCTTCATCGCCTATTTCTTTCCTTAATTTTGCAAATGCGATAGTGGCTTTTGAGTATTGATCGTAGTTTTTTGTTGAATCAATTAACGCCATTTGAGGGGTAATATCCATACGAGATGCTTGCTTGTAACGTTTTGTCTCATACTCAACTAATGCATTCACAGCGGCTTTACCGTAGCGTTTTTCTATCACCACTAATTCGATATATTTTGCCATCGATTCAATTAAAAACGCTCTGTCAGCAGGCACGCTATTGCCTATATCATGGCCAAACCATTGATGAGCGGTTTCATGCACTGCACGGCGATAACGCTGATCAAAACCGGCATCATTGCTTGGTCGAGCCCTAAAACCGACGGTATCTTCAATTAATATAATTTGTGGCAAGGCATACCCTGTGCCCCCAAAGGATGGGGCCGCAAGTATACTCAATTGCTTTGCTTTATAAGCAACAATATTATTTTTAAACCAATCAAGTGTGTCTATCATTGCATGAAAGTTAACAGCAATTGCATCTGAGCGCTCAATCAGCTGTTGTTTTTTTGCAAATACTTGTAACGTAACACCATCATGCTTTTTAGTTGCAGCAGTAAAAGGCACTGACAGCCAAGCAGGTAAGTTATTAATTTCAGTTAATGTTTTAAACTCAAATATCTCACGGCCCTGCTCACGTTGATGTGTAATTTGTTTGCCCTGCGTCACAACTTGATGCCCCGATGCGGTTGATATTTTGCTCGACATCGTTATACGCTCATAGTGTTTAGGCCTTTTTTGCTGTTCATTAAATAATGTTGAAGCTAAAGGCCGTGCCTTTTGTTGCAAACCATATTGAGCGCGTAACTGTGTATCGGTAAGCTCATAATTGACTTGATAGCCAATGGTTGGCAACGCAGGAACCGCACGAATATAACTAAATTCAGGCGTAATTATTTGATGCCCACTAGCAGGCCACAATGTTGTTTGATGAATATCAAATTTTGTGGTTAATTGTCGTGTTTCATGAGGCTTTAATGCAATATCAAACTCATAAACAGCTTGATTTAAGTCAGGATAAAACGCAATTTGGGTCGCACCAGCAATCTTTACATTCGTCCATTTATAAAAACCTGCCCTGCCAACTAAAATTTGCTTAATAGCCGTTGGATGAAGGTTTTCTAAGGTGTACGTTAGATCAAACTTAACAAACTGTTGATGCGGGTAAAAATCAATATTTGCATCAATATGGCTAACTTGAGGTTGCAACTTATGCTGCCAATCTACAAAGTTTTTTTCATAATTGGCTTTAAACGCTTCACGTTTATGCGAATTGGTAAGCGGTTTTTCATCAACCAAGCGTAGATGTAATTGCACAAATAAGCCAACGCAGAGCAACACTGGCATTATTAGCCATGCATCTTTTCGCACAACCGCACGCCTATCAAACCCCGCACCGCGATGACTAAATACACACGTTAGCAATATAAAACTTATACCGGCCAGCAACCACACCTGCATATAAGGCCAATAACTGCTGATACTTGCCCGGTAACCCCAAAACTCACTCGGCGGCTGCAATGGCGTCCAAGCTAGGCTCCAAAATGTGTGTGTGAGTCCTAAATAAGTCATAACGGGTGTAAATTTTAGCAACAGCATCACAAAAACGATTGCTCCTGCAACCAGTGTTGAGCGAAAAATATTAAATACACATACCGTTACCCAGCCAATTAGCATCAGGGGCAGTGACGATAAACACAAAACATATACATGGTCGTAAGCGTCATATTGGCTATCAATAAACCACTGCGCTAAAGAAGCTCCCACAAAACTCATTATTGAAAAAGTAATAACCAAAGTAGCCAATACCAATAATTGACTATATAAAATAGTGGCCGTTTTGATAGGCGTAGCAGCAATTAGCTCAGCCATATTAAAGCGCCGTGCATAGCAACTGATTTGCCAGCTCCAAAGCACCATCAGCAAACACCCAAACAGTATTTGCATATCAAATGCATAGTGACTAATTGCATCGATACTGGTTGTTGCATTGATTACACTCAATGGCTCAGCATAAGCAGCAGAAGAGGCTACGCTATTAAACACCATGAATGGCCAAGCTAAAAAAACTATCCATGTTATTGGATGCTTTAACACATTGAAAAGCGCTACTTTATAAAATGTGATAAATATCGCTAGACCATGACTTTGTGCAGCCGCAGGTCGGTACGAGGCATTTGCTACCGTAACGGGTTGTAGCTTGCTCACTGCACTTTTTACTGGCTTACTAAACGAGTTAGACTGATTACTTGCAACAGCGCTAAAATAAATAAGGCTTGTGAGTAATAATATCAGCACCCGATTAAAAGCGACAATCCAGCCTTGTGGTTCACTAAAGCTAGCTATAATCGCGGTGTATGCGAAAGGGTCTAACCATATAAACAGTTGATAGCTAGTTTCACTGATAATACTACTGCCCGCCAGTATTGGGTTACCAGTAACACTTGCAAGTAGTAAGTAGCCAATCCATAAAACTGCAAATATCACATAATTCACCAAAGCACTGCTGAACTTTTGACAAAACCACAGGGCAATGACACTGAGCAAACACGCATTAGGAAACAACATAAAAAGGCTATTAACAAACAGTAGATTAATAATATGCCAGTCAAACCCGTTACTGAGTAACTGTGTTACAACCACCAGCATACTAATAAACGCAATCGCAAACACACACATCACCAAAGCGCTCAAACGTAACCAAGCTCGCTTTCTAAAAGTAATAGGAGTCGCTGCTACAAGCTCGTGCATATTGTGTATTTGATCACGTAAAAAAATTGTCGGTGCAAGCGCGCCTGTCAGTAAAGCTAGTTGCATCATTTGTAGGGCAACTAGGTGCAGCTTTAACTGGTTTATCGCATCGCTTCCTTCAACAGCTAACCCTGCTGACAATGTATACGCAAACAAAGGCGCTGCTAAAAAGCACAACCAAAGCAGAGACTGACGAGTGATGTAACGCAGTTCATTGATCAATAACATGCGTGACACCCTCTTGCTTTCAATTCATAAAAATAGCTATCTTGCAGTGTCGCTTCTGCGGGTATCGCACTTTCAGCAGGGGTCGTTGTAGCATAAACACGAAATGAAGGTTTGCCGTACCGATAACTTTTGCTTAGTACCAAACTCTCTTGCGGTAGTTCACTAGGCAGGGTGTCTAGCAGCCATACACATCCATGCAATGGCTTGATAAGGGCGGCTACTTCACCACTTTGAATTAGCTGGCCTTGGTTAATCATTGCAACAAAGTGACACTGATTTTCTATGTCTTCTACAATGTGCGTAGATAACAGCACTAGGCGTTGTTTACTAATCGTCACCAATAAATTATTGAGACTTTCGCGCTCAGCAGGGTCAAGCCCTGCGGTTGGTTCATCTAAAACAATCAGTTTAGGAGAACCTAACAACGCTTGAGCAATACCAAAACGTTGTTTCATCCCACCCGAAAAGTGGCTCACATTTTTATTCGCAAACGAAGATAAATTTAATAGTGCCAAAAGCTCCTCTATTTGCTGCTTTCGATCTTTTTTATTGAGTCCCTTTAACGTTGCAATATGTTCTAACAATGCAATACAACTCATATTTGGATAGACGCCAAATTGTTGCGGTAAATAGCCCAGCTGTTTGCGCATCTGTTCGGGATGTTGCAGCACATTTAAGCCATCAAAATTTACCTGACCATTATCCACACTTTGCAAACACGCTAGGGTGCGCATTAAACTTGATTTACCCGCCCCATTTGGTCCAAGTAAACCAACCATGCCAGCAGGCAAATGAACCGACACATCATTTAAAGCGTGCGTGCCATCTGGGTATTTTTTATTTATATTTGTAAGTGTCAGCATCTATTGCGTTCCTTAATTGACGAATAGTCACATTAAGCAACACCTTCCAAATCAGCTAGCAAGTAATGATCAAAGCCTATAACTAAGGGATAAGAGTAACGATTGGCTGCTCATCATTGAAAACCTTACTTTCATCATTATTTGTGGTTTTTTAGCAACGTAAAGATGTGTTAATAATGTTTAAAGGGTAAAGTAGTGTGAAGTTAAAATTATATTAAGGTGAAATGTGCAGACGGTTATTTCCTTTTTATCACAACGGATTAAGGTAAAATATGTCATTGCCTTATTGCCGTTATTGGCTGCCATTTTACTTGAAGCCCATATTCGCTTTCTATCGTTAAGGCTCAGCTCAACACCGCTTTACTTACAAATAAACCTGCAACTTCTTTTAGTATGCCTGCCTTTTTTAATCGCCCATGCAATTGCATTTCAACAGCCATTAAGACTAGCCTTAATGAGCTGGCTGTTAGGTTTTATTGCTTACCCTATCTTGATATACGCGCTCGGTGTGCTGCTTCCACAATTTGCTCAATGGCACTATTTAGCACCGCAAGGCTGGGCCTTATGTACGGCAGCAAGCCTAACATGGCTGATATCTCAACGTGTTGTCACTCAGCCTTCACTCAATAGCAAACGGCTAAGTACATTAATATCATTGGATAATGTAGTGTTACTCACTCTTTTGGGCGGGTGTTTTCTAATGGCTGGGGTACTCAATACACATGAAGACCCACTATTAAATCAACCATTTAATTTAATTTTTGATCCAAGTAAAGTCGTCTCGCAGTTTGGTCAATTTATCACTTATTTTTGGCAACTAGGCGTTTATACTGCAATTGTTTACGGGTTATATTTATTTAACCGATACTTTCTCATTCGCCACTTGCTTGCTGTTCACGGCGTATTTTTGTTTGTAGCCGTTTGCGTTATTGTAATGCTGGTATTAACACCTTTGTTGATAGCTGCCGTTCTATCGTTACCCATTAATGACTTACCCCACGGCGTTGCTAACCTCACACCAAGTGGCGATCAAAATATTTTTAGTAAGTTTAATTATCAGTTTATGCTGCTTTTTCTTGTTATAAGTACCCCGATTATTTTGGCGTTTGAGCGTCAACAGCAACAAAGCAAGTTAAATGAAGTCGCTAAACAGCAAACTCAAACCGAACTAAAATTACTTCAACAACAAGTGAACCCTCATTTTTTATTTAATACATTAAATAATTTATATGCACTTACGCTGACAAAATCAGAACAAGCCCCTCAATTAGTACTACATTTAGCAGACTTACTACGCTACACAGTGTATGAAGGGCAAAAGTCATCCGTGCCACTGGCAAAAGAGCTAGACTACCTTAAGAATTTTATTGAATTACAAAAAATAAGAAGTGCGAATAAGTGTAAGTTTAACCTTGTTTGGCCGCACAATTGTGACGACCTCAAAATCACACCGCTGCTGTTGATTATTATTGTTGAAAATGCCATAAAACATGGGGTTGAGCCCGCGAGCGACAAAACACACGTATCAATTGAAATAACAATCAATGACAATGTTTTAACGCTTTATTGCACCAACCCAATACCCGCTCGAGTAGTAAAAAAAGAACATGGGATGGGGCTCGCTAATTTACAAAAACGACTGCAACTTTTATACCCTAATAAACATTCACTAATAACCCATAAGCAAGATGCAATGTGGCAAACAACACTGACCTTGGAGCTGTAAAAATGATAAGAGCCATTATTGTTGATGACGAGCCATTAGCGCACCAAGTCCTACTGCATCATTTAACTGCACACTCCAATATAAATGTAGTAGGTCAATACTATAGCGCTAAAGATGCCTTATGTGTGCTTGCCAAGCCGGGCATTGATTTAGTGTTTCTCGACATTAATATGCCAGAGTTAACAGGCCTTGAGCTATTAAAAGCACTTGCTAACCCGCCGCAAGTAATTATCAATAGTGCCTATCAAGAGTATGCTTTAGCTGGCTTTGATTTAAATGTTACAGACTACTTGCTCAAACCCGTTTCAGCGCCGAGGCTAAAGCAAGCTCTCAACAAAGTGTGTCAACGTGCGGCACAGCCTTTAGACCAACAGCCCCAATGTATAACGCTTAAAGTAGACCGAGAAAAACGAAAATTCGTGTTAGACACCATTGAATATATTGAAGCTTACGGTAATTATGTAAAGTTGCATCAAGCGCAGAATACCACGCTTGCCACAGCGACACTTAAGCAACTGAGTGAACAGCTAGCAGATACATTTATACAAATTCATAAATCGTATTTAATTAATAAAAACAAAGTGACTGCGGTTAATCATGAGAATGTTGAACTAACCACAGGGGCTATTGTTAAAATTGGCAAATCATATAAAGAACTCTCTCGCACACTACTTTAAACAAAGGGTAGTAGCTGCTTTGCAAGGCGCTTATGTTCTTCAGATGGCCAATGAACCCCCTCACTTTCACAAGCAGCAAGAAGTGAAAAGCCATCGATAAACACACATGCCTGGCGTTCAGAGACAGCTTTAAATTCAATAGATAATTGTTCAGCTTTTATACCTGCACCTGCGTAAATACTTTTATAACTTCCCACTTCATGAACCTTGGGCGGGCTCAATATGATTACTTTTGGCTGTGCGTTACCGTGATAAAACGCTTTAATGGCTAAAATCAACTCCTCAAGCGCTTTGCTAATATCGATAGCAGACAGTGCAAAACGGGCTTTTAAATCATTGGTGCCAAGCGCAATGATAATGACATCCAACGGCTGCGCCTCAAGGTAAGGTTTTAAATACTTTACGCCTGATTTATCGCCGCTAAATGGCGGGTTATTCACTAAGGTACGATTAGGCTGCCCAGCTTCAATAACGAGGTGCCCTGTACCTAACAGCTCTGCCAATATGCCCGGCCAGCGTTCATGCGCAGGCAGCCGCTTTCCATCAACGGGTGATGTACCAAAGGTATTGGAGTCGCCAAAACAAAGAATATTCATGTTTAAAACGGATTCAACGTATAGCCTTGTTGCTGTAACTGCGCATGCGCGGTCATCGCTGAAAGCGCCATTTGCACTCCAGGTATTAGTTGATCAGCCTCCACTTTCATATGCGTTGCCGACTGCCCGCACACATATACCTGCGTTTTATTAGCAAGTAGCTGTTTGAGCAAAGATTGGGTTTTGTTATCTTTGTCAAAACGCGCTTTGTAAAAGCTGTTTTCAAGCACATCAACACTTGCACCACCGTGCACCACTAGCGCCAGCTGGATGTTTTCTGGTTTTACGCCGTGAGCCACATGCATATTGATAAAGCGCGCTAACGAATTAATATGATTATTTTGCGCGCCTTTTTCAGCGCCATCTCCTACATCAAAGGCAATTTTAAACTGCGCTTGGCTTAAATCAGATTTATGCTCGGGCACATTATAAAAATAACCAAAGTCTTTAATAACAGGCGCAGGCTCTGCTGCCAAACTACTAAAGCTAGTTAAAAGAAGGCTAAGACCTAAAAGTGATGTTTTCATAAGTTTCCATTTTATTGTTGGCTTAGCCTACCCTAACGCTATTTAAAGCAATTAACTAGCCTGAACATGTGAGTGCGCTATAAACGTCATCCCTAAATAATTGAATGTATGTTTAAACATATCGATAAATGCATCCGGCGCAGAAGCAGACGTAGCATTAGACAGCAGTGAAAACTGTTTTTGACGTAAAGTTCTAAGCTTCGGTTTTAACGCCTCATCATCCATGTAATCAGTAATTCTATCCATAAACGCTTTCATTTGTGGCGTGGTGTTATACCAATAAATAGGTGACGCAATTACCCAATGCTCAAAGGTAAGTAACTGTTCAAATAGAGTGTAAAAATCATCTTCAGGGTAGTTTTTGTCATAGCGATAAGGTGAGATAACAAAGTCATCTATGCAAAAGCCTTGCCCGCCTTCCTTAGCTATATAATTGTTGACTTGTGTACTGGTGTTACCTGATTTACGCGCACTTGAAAAAATTATGGCTGTGGTATTCGTTGATTTATCTTGCATTTGTATCACTCCTTTTTTTATGATAGAGCAAAGCTTAAAACCTCAAGTTAAGTTCAGGTCAATAAGCAATATCCATATTTTTGCAAACAGGACGCATACCGATGACCGTACAACAAAAAAAGCTCACTGAAGCCAACTTAACCGTAGGCTTTGTGGCTAAGCGCAGCGGTGTAAAAGTATCAACACTGCACTTTTACGAAACCAAAGGCTTGATCCGAAGTTGGAGAAACAACGGCAATCAACGCCGTTATAAGCCAGATGTTCTGCGCCGTATTGCGGTTATAAAAGCAGCACAAGCGATGGGGATCACGCTCGAAGAAATTAAACAAACTCTGGCAACGTTACCAGAGCAGCGTACACCAACACAAAAAGACTGGTCTGCACTTTCAAAGCAATGGCAAGAGAAACTTGATGAGCGTATTGCTTATATGCAACGTTTACGTGAACGGGTTGATGGCTGTATTGGCTGTGGGTGTTTATCAATGAGTAAGTGCCCTATTTATAACAAAGACGACCACTTAGGTGAAACCCAAAGTGGTGCCATTTTGTTAGAGCGAGATTAAGGCTTATAAAACCTTAATCTAGACCATTTAAGCCTTCTCGGGCAGCGCGATATAATGCCCCTAGAGTTGAGTCAAATACCGATTTTATAAAACTGTAAGTCAGCTCTACAGCTTTGCTAATAACTTTGCCAGCAAACACTAGCATGTGGCCGAGTAAACCTAAGGTTTGCGTTGCAAATGAGGCTGACGCTTTGGCTATTTTATCAAGCGTTCGCGCCAGCATATCGTAAAAAGTTAAGCCTGTACCTATGGCTGCTTGCGCCGCAACAGCACTGTAGTAGCCCGAATCTTTTAATAAGGTAACTAACGCAGCGCCAAGTTTATCTGCCCAATGCGAACTAAATGAAGCTTGATTTCTGTCTTCAAACTTCAAACGTACCGGCGTGCTTAAAAAGTGGTTAGCTTTTACAGTTAAATTGCCCCAGTCATTACTGTTTGCGGTATTAACATAGCCTGGCGTACCACTTAATTTGTGTGCTGCGCCTTTAAGGCCCTGGCCGTTATCAAGGCGAATTTCTTGGCCATTGTAGGGCGCATGTGAAAATGGCCACAAAGGCACTTTTGTAACCGGATCAGCGCCGTGTGTACAGCGGTATATTTTATCAATACGAGAGGTGGCAGCGCGTGAAAAGTTATCAAGCCCCACTCTTGGTGAGCCGAACGTATATAATTTAACCGGCAACGAATACTCTGCTTTTATCCAATCGGCTGAAAGCGTAGCCAATGCACCACCTAAACTATGACCAACAATGTGCACACAGCCGGTCATTTTATCTCTTATATTTGCAGCAACGAACTCTTGTAGTGCAGGTTTCATACTATAAAAGGTTTTATTAAACCCAGCATGTACCATACTGCCGTTAGAGCCACCGCTTAAACCAAAGTGCGCATCTGTTAGGCCATCTCTAAGAGAAGCCGTCCCACGAATAGTGATTACTGAATCACCTTGAAATGAATTTTTACCGTGTGCAACAAGGCCAAACCCAGTACTTAAACCAAATAAATGAGAGAAAAACCCGCCTGACACACCTTGTATGGATCTATTATTGATAGAAAAATCAAACTGATCTCGTAAGGATGCATGCAATAGCCCATTTAATAGTTTTGTATTTTTTAATTCTTTAGCATCATAAGCAAGTGATGCTAATTGGACTGCCTGAGTAGGTGTTAACGTATTCATTTTAAATCCTTTTATTGGCTTTAAACGTTAGAGCTTACAGGTGGTAAAAACTGCAAATGTATGCTGTTTATCATTTTTAGCAGCTATATCAAATGTTTCTGGCTCATTTGCGATATCACAAACCAAATTACTTAAGTATTCGGTTAGCGTATCTTTATGCTCGTAAGGAAATAGCCTAACTGCCCAAATAGTAACTTCCTTTGCATTCTCATCTAATGTGTATATGTGTTGTATAACAGATTCGTTGTCGAACATGTTTGATGGCTTTGATGTTTTGATAACTTTTTTAGGGAAAGAAAAACGACCATCACTACTTGTTGTTACTTCATCAATATATTCATCGCCATAATTTAGTCTACGAAATACCTTTTTACCAGCAACAGGTTGCTCATCAAAAAGCAAACGCCCCTCAACTGGAGCTGATAACACAAAATCTTCCTTACTAAAAAAACCAAACATATTTGCAAAAACCTGTGTTGTAGTAAATAAAATTAGAATAGCCACAACTGCAATGAGTAATGGTAACTTAAACCGCTCCATCAAAAATATAATCTCCAAGAAATCAAATGCATGCACCATATATCGTAAAGAAGTGCTCTGGCGCTTCTTCTATAGGTATGTCGTATGTTTGTGGCTCTTCGGCAATATCACACTCTAAGTTAGCGAGTAAGTTTTTTAGGGTATCACTCCCCTCGTGCATAGACACGGTTATGTACCAAAGAACAACGCGCTCAGGCGTACCATTTTCTAAATAAACATGCTGAACCAGTGATTCATTATCCAACATGTTAGTAGGCTTACTCGTTTTTATAGATTTTTCTGTGAAGGTAAAAAAACCATTATCATCGGTTATTACTTCATCTTTATATTCATCACCATAAGTAAGCGCACGTACAACCTTAGCATTTGCAACAGGCTGCCCTTTATCTAATAATTGCCCCTTCATCGGAGCCGATAAAACAAAACTCTGCTTATTAAAAAAACCAAATATATCTGCATAAGCCTGTGTTGTAGTCAAAATAATAGCAATAGATATAATTACCAAAATGTGAGCTTTAAAACGCGATAACAAAATATACAAGCTCCAAACTATTAAACTCAAAATACACGTGTCGTATTGCTATTTAATGACGTTTTAAACTCTTAACTATCAGCGTTAATGAAATTGCCCATTTCAACTAAAATTTATTCTAATTGGGTACAAAGCGCACTGCAAGCATTTAGAGCAAAAAATAAGCAACAAATCATTCCCTAAAAAAACAATTCATAAACCAGCTTACATATAATGCTAAACCCAAGTCCCATCATTAATATATAGCCATATAAAATAGCAATAGCGCCACCCGATGCATCCCCTATTTTGTCTATTTCAATACATGTAGAGCACACTATAAAAAAAATAAAAAAATTAGCAATTAAGCCTAATATATAAGCTTCGCCAAATAGTGGGGAAATGCCTACTAATATAGCACTTAGCATAATAAGGATACCTGAAAGCGCCTCCTTCAAAGAGAACTTGTACTCAATAATTTTGAGCACTAAGGTCACGACCATTAATGCTAAAAAATAAACCGTAGGTTTAAACTGGCTATACAAGTAATCCACACTAAACATTTGGCTAATCGTCAATGAGGGCTCTTTAGCTGGGCTTAAATCTTCTGCTATCGCGCTTGAAGCGTCATCGGTAAAAAAATACGCAGCCGCAACAATAATTAACTTTATCATTCCAAAAAAGATAAAACTGGCGACCATAAACCCTATTGAATCGTCTATGGTCAATCGCTTGTTTGCCTTACTTTCTACAATTTTAGCTAGCAATACACCCAATAAGCACACACTACCTAAATAAAGCAGCGCGACCCAAAACTGATCAAGATAAAAAACCGATAAGCCAGGGGCAATAAATAAAAACATTGAATCTTCATTATCTAACGAGCTTTTGGGCTTAACACTGTATTTTGACTGTTTAAAAAGTGCTAAATAAACAAATAATGGCTGTAAAAACAGCATTAAAATGCAGGTGTTTATAAGAGTCATTTATCATCCTTGATTACAGCCAACACACTGCGCCGAGAGTATTGGCAATTACGAAACTAATTAAAGGTTTATTTTTTGCAAGTAGGTTTTAAGCTTTAATAAGCCCGACTCAAGCTCAAACTTTTGTATTTTAGGGTTTTTAAACTTAAACCCGTTTGAAATATGAGTATTGATCATCGTCGCCATGCCTTCAAAACCCGCAGGCGCAGTTGCGACTAAATCGCTCAATAATGGTTGAATAAGCTCTTGATGCTCTTCAATTTTGGTTGGATCCTCGTAAATATCGTATACAAGGTTGATTAGTGTTTGTTGGTGTTGTTGTTCCATAATAATTCTATAAGCCTTAACTTTGGCGATTATAGCTCCTTTTTGGATTTGATATTTAATTGCTCATTGCTGCTACGGCATTTTCTTTTAATGTTTTAGCTAAAGTATCAGAGCCATCGTCTAGCTTTTGATCTATCACATATTGCGCATTAATAATAACATTTGGCCAATCTTCAAGCTTGGTATAGATTTTTGCTAAATCGTAATGAATCGACCTTAACAGAATTTGATATGGCTCTTCTGCCTGAGTTAAAAAAAGCTCATATAAACGTGCGGCTTCCTTTAAATCTTCCTCAACAAACAAACCACCATCATAAAGCCATGCAAGCCTGCGAATAGCCAAATTTTCATTTTTCAGCACACGGCGCTTTAACTCATTAACATAACGTGAGCCGTCCCCAGTATGATGGCCAATAAAAAGTAATGCTTCATACTCACCCATGTCGTAAGCTTTTTCGCACCACTTTTCAAGCTGTCTAGGCGCATACATTAAGCTTTTTTGACATTGAAGCATCACTGTATTTTTAGACAACTCAGGATTGTTGATATCAAGATCTGGCCATAAAGTCTTTGATAAAGACTCAGCCTGAACTTGAGCAGTGATTGTGCTAAGAACAAACAAAGCTATAAATATTCTTTTTACCATTTGAGAGTTCCATCAGAATTGACTCTTTGTTCAGGAATATGAACTTGAAATGTTTTAACTAAATGTTTAGAAGGGAAACCTTCACGATAAAAATATTGCTGCTTGAGAGTTTTTATTTCAGTTGAATCGCCTTCACAACGCCTTTGAGATAGACAAGCAATACCCCCTATAAAATCTATAAATCTAATGCTATTGATTCCCCTAATTGGCATTAGGGTATCTAAACCAGGCTCGTAGTTTGAAGCCTGTACAGCATGCCATCGATGCATAAAAGCAACGATACGATTTGCCTTCGATTGATTTAAAACACCCGCTATATTATCAGCCCATATTTTATTACGACGGGTGTGCGTGCTCAAACAGTCCCCTCCAACATATTGATCATAAGAGCACTCCTTATCCATAACCTCCATCATTTCTTGCGAAATATCTAAGGCAATAATTTTTAAGCCAATATCTCTAGCAGCTTTTACTAACTCACCATAAGCTTTAGGAACTAAATAACCCCAAGCCCAGTTTTCATCGAAGTATTGTTGAATTTCTCTAAAGCCTTTACCCGTACGTTGGTAAAACTCAATTTTTTCTTGCATAGATCGTGGCAACATCTCCATCGCAAAATGAGTAAACCCTGCTCCTTTAAGCTGCTTTAGGGCTTTAATAGCTTCATATTTATAGCCAGCGGTATTATGGCTCGATTCGCCTAGCATAACTAAACGCGCATTACCGGCCATTGTTTTGTAATTTACATCCGTGTTTATTTTATTCATTACCTATCCTTGTTTTTTATTTAAATTTTCAAAACACCATCTATAAAATTCAATAGCGTTATTATTTTCAGAGCTGTAAGGAGCAACTGCATATTCATAGCTCATTGCAAATAAAAGCTAAAAATAGAGCATCGTATTTCAATAACTTTGCACATAGAAAAGAGCCTTGACTAACTTTAAAGTTTAAAAGGCAAAACATAATTCCAACGGAAAACAAAATACCCAACAGACACTCAGGACTTGTATCAAAGTACTGTGTTAACAATGTCATGCCTGAATAAACAGTTCCTATAAGTAAGATAACCGTTACTAATAAGAACCTACGTAAAAGCTTCTATGGGAGAAATAAAAAAAGATTTCGGTACCTTTAGCCATTAAAACCATCCCCACAGACCTAACTTTAAATTTTAGCTAATCAGAACTCTTGAGCTTTTTTGAAACGTACCAAACCATACCTATTTATTTAAGTAATTATTTTAGATAGTTTGGAGCCGTTATTACATTTAAAATGTTAAATATATGTCCATTAAAACTTGAATCATTAAAATCATCCACAAATGTGAACGGTATTCTCACCACAGTTTATCCCAACTACTCTGAACGGTGACAAACAAGTGGAGAAAAGTCTGTATTTTCAATCTTAATTGAACAATTCATATTAACCACATTTTGGCTTATTAGAGATAGCTCCAACTCAAATGTTAGGCTCTGAGATTCAACACTCAGATTGTAGATATCTAAAAATGATAACTTTTTAAAATCATGTGTAACTTTTAAAGCTTCATCATACACGTTACAAATATTCTTTCGTTTGATAAGCGCATTACTACCTGCTTCTAAAATCTCTAATCTTAAACATGGGAACTCGCTATCAGGATGAAATTTTATCCAGCGGAATAAGTTATCATTAACCCTTTCCACATTCATCTCTATAACATCAAAGCTAACATAAGTTTTGTCATCATTACTTATTGCTTCAGTACAAAAAAAAGTAAAAATCAAATAAATGCTAATCATCAATTGTTTCATCATACACCTATGAGTTTATGTATTTAATACGCGCCTGTTGCCTGGCAAGCGGTATACCACCCCAGTTAGCACTTTTATTTATTTCAGCTTTAAAGGATATTAAATCATTGTTCGCAACATGTTTTTGTAAAATTTTACGACTAGCAGGGCGGTAATCTCCTCTAAACCTTAAATCTATCAAAACATTTTTTATCTTCGGATCTAAATTTAGCCAATCTGTTTTTCCATATGTTTGACTTGTTATAGGTTTATTACATATCCGCTTTACATCAGCTTCCATTTTTTTATAAACAATTTCAAATAGCTTTAATTGCACCTGTGCTGATACTTCAAAATCAAGTAAGTCTTTTTCTATAACAAACTGCTTAGCTGCATTACCCATTTTACCTGCAGCAAGGGCTATAACATTAGCCACTTTATTATCGATGCCCGATTGAATAAGTTGACCACTAATTTTGGAAGATGTTTTTTCACGCATATCGTAACCCCGACCAATGGTTAACCCAGACCTATTGGTTGGCACATGGAAACAGCGGCTGTGATAAACCCCACCTTCTGTACCCTCAGCATCCCATGTTAAAATACCGTAGTTAGGCTTTGTAATTGAGACTTTGGTATAAATGCTAGACAAAAATTCAACTAACTTTCTAAAAGTCCCTCGGTTCGCAGAAACTATGCCATCTGGATTCCCCATTTTTATAACTTGTTTCTGAAAGTGCTTAATTAGGTCAATAAAGTGGTGATCGACCTCACTATTCACAATAAGGGATAACCCCGTTTTACGTGCATAAGCATTTAAGAGTGAGCGTATCAGTTGTACGTCAGCCGATTTATTTGCTGATTTTAATCCAACACTTGCAGTCATATTTAAGTTGAACATGAAATTCCTTTTCTATAAAAATACTTTTTTAACTATTTATATTAGTACTATTCAAATTTTGAACATTTCGATGAAAATCGACTATATTATTATACAGCGTCCTCCCTACCGACGGGATTACAATTTCTAAACAGATATCAAGCCATAAAAATGACAATCATCTATATATATCTAAAAACTTACCGAGAGTGTTATCTCCCATAATAAATTCATATTGCTCTGTATCTCCCCATTCATTACCAGCTTCATTAGTATCTGGGTGGAATAATAGTGAAACACCTGTTTTTGAATCCATGTTTTGATTTAAACCGCGAAAGCTATAATGCTCTAAAGTAGCAATTTTGTATTTTTCAACATACTCACCATTTAACTTAAAAAGTTGAACTTCCATATCGGCATATGCTTCAACAAAAACTCGGTTTAGCTTTTTAGAAAAAACTGCACTAGCATCAAAGCTAAAATTTATTTCAATTAGCTCTCCTTCATAGACCCATGACAGGGTTGTATTAGGCGAATCACCTTCTCTGTTGAACACTCTTTTTATTTTCATAAATCCTAAATAACTCTATTAAATATACTTTGAAATTTGACTTTATATGAATCAGGTTTTGCTAGCTATTTAAGTATTTACTTTCGTCCACTCTCTGCTAGCCCCAGGTTCATACCTTACAAACCAGGGGTTTGGTTGTTGCTCTGCAGGTATAAAATTAATGGCGTTAGGCGTTTCAAAAACACCTACAGGCTGCCCTTTATCTTTCAAACATACAAATTGCCCATCAATTAATTCAAATATACCTTGCTCGCCACCAGCAAGGAAAATACGCTCTTCAATTGCCCCTACGCCATACCATGAATATTTAGCAGATCCAATATCTGTGAAGCCATTATTTGCATTACCTACTAATAAACAGCCACTTCGACCAGTAATAAAAACTTTGTCTCGTGAAAGCACCTTTATATCGGTAAACGCATCTTGTTGCGGAATGCCTGAGGGTAATGCTATTTTGGTCCATGCACTCCCATTGAAATGATGTATATTTCCATCATAACCAACTACATATACGTCATCAGAGGCTGAGCCATCTATTGCATTTGGCGCTTTTGGAAGTGTGTACTGAGTCCAAGACTGACCGTCCCAGTGAAATGCAGGACCTGCAAATGCGGTAACCCAAACATCTTCGTCTGATGTTCCCCAAATAGCATTTAGCTGACCTTTAAAAACTTCGGTAACATTCCACTTAATATCAAAACTACCTGAATTAAATTTTAATCGCTCAAAAGGCGGCTGCTTAAAATTAATATTAGCATTAGTAAATACGTCACCTTGGTCATCTACAACCCATAAATGACCGTTTTGTGATGACCACATAGCGTTAAGCTGAAAATTTGCACCTAAACACGTCTTAACGTGTGTTTTTTCCTTTAAGCTTACACCGCCTACAGCATTTAACGCATCCGCCTCATTGTAATATGTTATTAATCTATGCTCACCAAGGTTTGATACCTTAAGATCAATTACATGTACTATCTCATAATCATTACGCATTATTTATACTTCCAAATTCATTAAAAATCTTCGCCTATCTCAATGGTATCATCATCAGGAACACCACCACCGCCAACTAAATTAGACATTTTGGCATCTTTATTAACCCCTGCATTATCTAAGTAGTTTTCAGCATCTATTCGAATCGCCTTAGCCACTAAAGCTGCTTCCTCTTCTGGGATCCTCGCCTCGTATACGCCTGGCGCCCTCTCAATTGTCTCCATACTAAGCGACTTTGCCGTCTCACTCTCCATATGGTCTAGCCATTCATTTACTGTGGCGTACTCGCCTTTTTTATAACCAAACAAACCAA
This sequence comes from Pseudoalteromonas sp. 3J6, assembly GCF_903995135.1. Classification (GTDB taxonomy): domain Bacteria; phylum Pseudomonadota; class Gammaproteobacteria; order Enterobacterales; family Alteromonadaceae; genus Pseudoalteromonas. Next base: position 2,012,231 of record NZ_LR877185.1, read on the forward strand.
ACGAAAACCAAACGAGACATCCACTCTAATTCTGCAAGCAAAGCTGTTTTTCTAGATTTATTTTTTTAGGCTAATAATTAATATTTTACGACTGCGTTACTTCATTTCATCCAGTAAATAAACCATTATCACCTTTAAACCTAAATTACACGCATAGAAACAACTGCACCATTGCAGTAACAACTTTTTCTAATGAGTAATTTAAAGTTTATGCTAATAGCTTTTCACAGTTACTAAGATCCGCTCGCCGTTTTCTGTTTAGATTTTCACAGTAACTTGCTTGTGAAGACGGGCGGCCAACTGCACCATGAAATACGCGTGTAAATTGCGTAGTCAGTTTCACCCAGTTTTCTGGCGATATATTTAACCTTTCTAGAAAAGGGAGATTCATATTATTAATATACCCGCGTTTATCCTCTTGTATTACTCGCCCTGTTAACTCAACAAGTTCAAGGTACGATTTAAGTTCAAACGGTAACCCTTTTGGCATTATTTGACGTGGCATACCTGCAAAGCGGAGCAATTTTTTTGTTTGTTTGCCATCTTTTGCGTATGTTAGCCGCTTTTGAACGCTCGTATGGTCAGAGTCTTCTGGTGTATTTGCCATTTTGGCTCTGATGGGGTTTAAGTCTACATACGCCATGCAGGCCGCAAGTGCGGCTTCATCAAGGAGTGCTTGAGATTTAAAGCGACCTTCCCAGAATCTGCCTGAGCAGTTATCTTCTTTATTTGCTCTACGAGCAATATTTTCATTCAATAAGCGCATAAACCAGCTAATACTTGATAGGCGCTCTCGATATTGTTTGACTGTTTGATTAAAAAAGATAAGCTCAGCTTTACTTAACTTTTCACCTTGTATGTATTTTTGCGTGAGTAACGTGCCTTTACACAGTTTATGCCAGCGAATAACAATTGCTTTATCATTCAGTCTATTTGCTTTTTTATCATCAACATACAACACTAAGTGCGTGTGGTTACTCATAACAGCATAAGCACACACATCAATACAAAATATCTTGGCTAATTCAAGCAGCTTATCCTCAACCCAGCCTCGTCGATGTTCATAAGATTGCCCTGTAAAATGGTCTTCACCGCACAAAAAAGCACGCCGAACACAACGCGAGATACAGTGGTAATATTTTGTATCAACCAAACTTACTTGACGCTTTCTTGCGATTGCCATAAGACACCCTGCTTTTTTTGCACTGATAAAAGCCTAGTACTTAGTTAGCCAAACTGCAAAAATTAGGGTGGGTGTCTAGTTTATTCATTTTGACTGTTTAAAAAGTGCTAAATAAACAAATAATGGCTGTAAAAACAGCATTAAAATGCAGGTGTTTATAAGAGTCATTTATCATCCTTGATTACAGCCAACACACTGCGCCGAGAGTATTGGCAATTACGAAACTAATTAAAGGTTTATTTTTTGCAGGTAGGTTTTAAGCTTTAATAAGCCCGACTCAAGCTCAAACTTTTGTATTTTAGGGTTTTTAAACTTAAACCCGTTTGATATGTGAGTATTGATCATCGTCGCCATGCCTTCAAAACCCGCAGGCGCAGTTGCGACTAAATCGCTCAATAATGGTTGAATAAGCTCTTGATGCTCTTCAATTTTGGTTGGATCCTCGTAAATATCGTATACAAGGTTGGTTAGTGTTTGTTGGTGTTGTTGTTCCATAATAATTCTTTAACGCCTTAACTTTGGCGTTTATAGCTCCTTTTAGTATCAGTTTTTATTCAATGATTTATTCTCAGCTAATGATGCTTTGGCTTGATTTTGTATATATTGAGCACGATGCTCCCAATCGGTTCTATTTGCATAATTTATTACATAATCTGTATGAAAAATTACTTTATTCCACATACCCAGCTTTTGGTAAATTGTGGCTAGTTCAAAATGAGCTGAAACACTTTGAAAATTAATTTCGCTATCACTGGAAAGTAAATATAATTCATATAATCGTGCGGATTCTTTTAAATCCTTTTCAACAAAGTGGCCACTTCGGTATATCCAAGCCAGTTTTTTTAAAGCACTATTCTCGTTATTTGCAATACGAGTATTAATCTCTTCTAAATAACGAGACCCATCACCAGTGTGAACACCAATGTAATATAAAGCCTCCCAATGACCAAGACGATACGCTTTTTCACACCATGCCTCTAATTGTTCAGGTGCATGCATTAAGCTCTTTTGACATTGTTTAGCAGCTTTCTCTACAGTTAAGTCAGGGGAGTTAATATCTATGTCAGGAAAAAGTGATGCTTTCAACACTGAAGAAAATGCAAAACATCCAACAAACATAATTATTGATACTATTTTTACCATTGTAATGAACCATCACTATTTACTCGCTTTTCAGGTATATGCACTTGAAATGACTTCACAGATGATTCGTGCGGGTAGCCTTCTAAATAATAATAGCGTTCCTTTAAGGATTGCTCCTGATTAGAGTCACCTAAGCAGCGTCTATCACTTATACAACTTAACCCTCCGATAAAGTCGATGAAGCGCACATTGTAAATATTATGATCTTTAAGAAATACATCCACACCAGTCTGATTTGCAGCATTTAGTACCGCATGAAAACGATGCATGAACGCGACTATTTTATTTTGACTAGATTTATTTAATATAGCTGCTAAATTAACTGCCCAAAGTGCATTTCTAGAAGTATGGGTATCAAAGCAATCACCTTCTTCCATCTGCGCTGAAGAGCATACGCTATCCATTAAATCCATTGTTTCAACCGACACATCAAGAGCAACTATTTTCATTCCAATGTTACGCGCAGCCTTTACAAGTTCACCATATGCATGGGGTGTCAAATAGCCATGCGTCCAATACTTATCAAAATACTGCTGTATAACATTAAAGCCTTTACCCGTTCGCTGATAAAAGTCTATTTTTTCCTGCATAAAACGTGGCAGCATTTCAATTGCAAAATGTGTAAAACCAGCAGTTTTTAACTGTTTGATTGCCTTAATTGCTTCATACTTATAACCAGCGGTGCTATGGCTCGATTCGCCAAGCATAACTAAACGCGCATTGCCGGCCATTGTTTTGTAATTTACATCCGTGTTTATTTTTTTCATTATATTTTCTTATATTTGAGAGTTTACAGGCAGCTTAGTACTTATCTAAATACTAATAGCTAACCACTTTTACGAGAATGGGCTCAGTAGCTATCTGAGCCTTAATTTAATTACTAGCCAAAGGCGATATGAGGTGAAACTTTGACCGCAGCAATTACTAGTGTTTTAAGTTTTTCTAACATCCAAGTTAAAGCTTTTTTTACCCCTGCATAAGTTATATCAACGGCAACAAATGGCTTTCCTACAAAGTTGAGTATATGCCCAATTAATCCTTTACTGTCTTCAGCAAACTTAGTTGACATTTGTGAAATTTCGACAATTGACCGAGCTAATAAATCATAAATAGTTAAAACACCTGATGTGCCTATTTGACCCATAATACTTGCTAACTTACCGCTCTCACGTAATAAAGTAATAAGGGCACTTGTGATTTTTTCAGACCAATGTGCATTAAAAGAAGCGTGATGGCGATTATAGTACTTCAGACGTGTCATCGTTAGGTTAGATATCGAGCCTTTCTGCATACTTTTATAGTCAGGGTAACTAGCTGCAGTGTTAATATAACCAGGTGCATTACCTGCCATTTTATGCGCCGCCCCCGTTAATGAAACACACGTACTTAGCCTATATTCGCTCCCCGCATGCACAAAAGGCCAAACAGGAACCATAGCTACAGGGTCGCTACGATGAACAGCCCTATAAATACCATCTAATCTTGTCTCTGTTTTAATTGCGAAAGGGTTTAGACCCACCCTTGGAGATCCAAAAGTATAAAGTTTTACAGGCACCTTATATTGAGCTTTAATCCAATTAGCTGCTAACGTTGCTAAAGCACCACCAAGGCTATGGCCAATACAGTGAACAGGGCGCCCACCTGCCTTACTCAATATTGCTGCTAGTTGCGGTTTAATAGTTTCAAAAGTACGATTAAATCCAGAGTGCACCGGTGTCCAGTTTGGACCAACTGTAACACCACAGTGTAAATCTGTTAACGCATCAGCAAGCCCAGCAGTACCCCGTATTGCTATAACTATCTCGCCAGCATGGTTACCGGTACCTTTGCCTACACCAAAAAAGCCAAAACCAGTAGATTGGTTCAATACATGCTCTGCTGTTGTGCCACTTACACCTGTTAGTGTTGATGTTTTTGAATCAAATGCAAAGTGCTTACTAATAATTGGATTCGACTTTATTTTTTTTGACTGATCACCAGCCGCCGAAACCGCAATGCTTTTGTACGCAAAATCAGCCAGTTGTGCCGCTATGCTAGGAGATAAAATTTTCATGTAAAATCCTTTTATTATTTAAAATCTTTAAAGTAATCCGTATCGTCGTCTTCAGTTTCATAGATTTCAAAGTCACTTTCCCATCTACAAATAGTCGAGCCATAAAAATCTAAATTTTCATGAGCATGGTTAGGAAATATAAAATCCACATTAGGTGATACTAAATCAGCGTTTAGACTGCTTAGCTTTTGCTTATACTCATCGGGCTCATCAATACCACGTAGCTCACTATTCCAAAGCTCATACTCTTCACCGTCATGAATTGCAGTAATAAGTTGATAAGTAACTTCATGGGAAAACATATCACCGGGTATTTTTGACTCAACAACGACCTCTGGCATATTAAACGTGCCATCGGAAACTGTAATAACCTGATCTTCTTTTTCAATTTTATGTGCAAATTTGAGGCTGCGATTAATTAAAACGCCTGCAACTGGGTTACCGTTTAGAGTAATAATCCCTTTAACTTCAGAGCACATGTGTACGTCATATTTTTTTATTAAACCAAACATAGTGGTTCTAGTTCCTACCTAAAAATACCTTAGAAATAAACTCTACCGAAATATACTAAAGTATTGGCTTTCGATTTTTAAGAATTGCTTGACTGACGCCTTTTACTTCAAACTGTTTAAGTAACGCAGCTATGCCATATTGTTTTTCGGCATCTATTTCTTTTTGATAAAGCGGAAAGACTCGGTAGATGTATACGAGAGTATCATTACAGTTAATTTGCTCTTCAGTCAGTAAAGCAACACCTTGATACGGTGTGCATTCAACTTCTCGGGTAATAATAATAACCCGTTGCGTTAAATCTATATCGACTTGGCTTATTACCTCTAGCCAATCAAATAACCAAGGGTATGATTGAGTGAGTACTTCTTCTGCCGTATCAAAGCCTTGTTTTGTTACTTCAAACATTATCTCAAACGGGGTTTCTGCATTTTTACTGATGTTGTCAGAAAAAACAGCAAATTTACCCTTTGCTTGTTTTGAATACAAAATACATGGTGACTCTTTACTTTGCACATCAGTCAATGCGCCATAATGAGCGCTTAACTTATCTTTAAACGTTTCTGTTATGGATGATACATAATTAAGCTCGTTTAAATCATCTTCAATGTTTTTATAACCTTGCCCACGACCAAAGCGAATAAGTTCTTCTTTAGTTTCGTTATTCGCACCATTTTCTATCAATAATTTGAGTAGTTCTTTACTTTGACTGTACACTGCACAGGATAAGGGGGAATCATCTCCGTTATGGTTTACATTGGCACCGAGTTCTATCAATTTTTTAGCTGGTGTAATTTTATCAACTATTAAGGCTAAACTGAGTGGAGTTCGCCCGAACTCATCTAGGCTTTCTATGTCAAATATATTGACTAGCATCTCAATCACATCAGGTGAATTTTTTGACGCTGCTCTATGTAACCAATTTTTTTTACCCGCAAATTCATAATCTATAAGCTCAGGATTTTCTTTAAATAAATTTTTTAAAGCGACTGCATCGTCAGACTTAATCAATTTCATAGTATTTTTTCTAAGTTCTATATTCATTAATATGCTTTTCCTCTAGTATGATTAGCTGCTACTTTTCCCATTTCAATTAGGGCTTCCACCACATCTTCTTTTTCACCGTCTTCATCTGCTAGCGCTAACGCTTCATAAACTTTCTTAGCCATTTCTTCTGTATGTAGCCCTTCAATATTAGGCGCCCATACTAAGTTTTCAGGACCTTTAAGCCAATCTATTTCATGCTTTTCTAAAATAGCTTTACTCTTAAGCACCCACTCTTTTTGCTTACCACTACCTTCTTTAAATACAATATGGTGAGCATGAGCATTTTCCATTTCTTCAGGGCTTGGTTTAGCAACGCCATGATCTTTTTCTAAAATTTTACCCCAATGAATGTTGGCTACTTTTTCATTGTTATCAATATGCTGTTTAGCAAAGTCCTCAATACTAACTGTTTGCGATATTCGGTTACCCGATGGCGTCTCTCTCGTAATTATAATATTATTTTCTTCAGGGAGGATATTTTCAAAGCTATACTCATGCTTTTTACGATACACACCACCTTCTGGTGGATAATCAATTGTAGATATATCTTTATTATCAATTGGAGTACATGCTATCGCAATTTTAAAAATCGCATCCACTGTTTCTTGATCAAAACCATTACCTACTAACGAATTCAGCTTGTTTTTTAATCTTTTTTCCCCCTCTGCACACAATAACCCCATTGGATCTACCCAATTAACTGGGTTCGGTGCATATTGATAATGGTTTATGCCACCCACCAATCCAATCGGGTCTTGGTTTATAAAGCGCTGTTGTTTAGGGCTATAATAACGGTAGCGGTTGTAATGTAAGCCACTCTCTTCATCAAGGTATTGCCCTTGAAAACGAATTGGCTGAGTGAAGCTACTTTCTTTGTTAGTTTCAGGTTCGGCTTCTGACTCTTCATAACCATACACATCGGCTTGGTTTTCCCATACGACTTCTGCTTTGTTGTTGGTAACAAAGCGCGGGGTATTCAGTTGGTCTAGGTGGTAGTAATATACCTCACCTTGTTTAATTAGTGCGACTGGGTGAAATTGATTTGGCAGGTTGATATACCAGGTATATTCACCGTGTTGGTACTCGCCAATTAATTGATCGTTATCCCAAATGTAGTCAATTTTTCCCTGCTCGGTGTGCTTGGCGATACGACGACCGAGTGGGTCGTAGTCGTACTGAGTGAGCGTGCCGTTGTTGTTAAAGCAACTTAGCTGATTAAATGCATTGTATTCACGGCGGGTTTTTATGCCTTTACCGGTTTCGCGTATTTGGTTACCAAACTCATCATAATGAAAGTCGCTATCCCCAAAGTGGGTTAAACGGTCGGCATCAGTGATGCCTGTAATAACATCATCATTATCACTTAAATCACTGGCTACGGTTGTTTCACTTGAATCACTGTATTCGCTATGCGTGGCGCGTGTTAAATCAATAGAAGTGCTGGCATCTGTATGATCATTATTGCCAGCATTATGTTTTGTAGCTTGCTCGCCTGTATCTTTAGTGTTTACAACGCCTATATTTGACTGCACCGTCTGGCTAACTGGGTTACCAAAACTGTCCCACTGGTATTGGGTAGTTTTTGTGTTCTCAGAACTTACTAGATTTTGCTGAATTAACTGGCCAAGGCTGTTGTACTCAAAATTAATATTGTGGCTGCTAACACCTTCCTCTTTACGCGCAATCAACTGGTTGATGCTGTCGTAATTGTACGTACAGGTATCAAATAGTGCTTGCGCAGGATGGGTTAACTGCTGTTGTGTTAGCCGGTTAAATACATCAAATTGTTGGGTAAGAGTTATGTCATTACCAAACTTTTGCGTTTGAATATTACCTTGGCTGTCGTAGCTAAGCGCTGCAAGTTCAACAGCCGTGCTGTTGCCTTGCTGTAAGTGAATAGCACTTAGCTGACCAAATTTATTGTAGCTATATTTAAGCGTACTTGAATCTGGCAAGGTCAGTGATTGCCTTCTGCCGTAGTCGTCATAACTGTATTTTAAGGTATGCGCTTGTTGCTGATTATGTACTTGCTCAGCACGCAGTAACCGCCCGCCTTTATCAAACTGCTGCTTTAAAGTTGATTGTGCATTATGCGCACGGGTAATTTTACCTTGCAGATTATAGCTGTAGTAATTGGCGTTATTAACGATGTGAGTATCGGTTGCCAAACTTGCATGCTGCGCAGTTACGCGGCCTAATTTATCACGCTCTATTTTTACATGGCGTTTATCACTTTGTGTAACCGAGATTAAGCGGTTGCAAGCATCGTATTTATATTGCTGTAACGTGCCATCGAATCCAGTTACTTGCGTTGGGTTTTCGTTAGCGTCATAACTTATGCGGTATACATGGCCGTCGCTACGCTCGATAGCGGTTAGGTTGCGCTCTTTATCGTAAGTTAAGTGCAGTGCGCTGCCATCGGGCTGAATAACACAATGTGGCTGGCTTAGCCCTTCAAAGTGTTGCTCGGTGGTATCACCCTTACTGTTTTGCGAGCTAATTAACCGCCCTGCATCATCGTAACTAAAATGTTGATGCTGTTTGTTCTCGGGGTCTTTTTCGTCAAAGGCAATAGTTTGCGCAAGCTGGCCGTGCTCATTGTATTTATATTGAGTCAGCAAACCTGCGTTATTAATGGTGGCATTTACACGGCCTAAACTGTCATAGCTATAACGAATAAGCTCATCGTTATAGTGCTTGGCTAAAAGCTCGCCTTGCTCGTTCCATACAAATTTAGTGACTTGACCATCTTTATTTATGTGTTGGGTTAGCTGGCCAAATTTGTCATAGCTGTAAAGTACGGTGCGACCGTCGCCAAAGGTTTCACTTTGCAGTAAACCCGCTACGCTGTATTTACGTGTTATTGTTTGACCATCAGGCAAGGTGGTTAATACACGCTGACCCAATTGGTTGTAAGCAAATTTAGTGACACTGCCATCTGGCTGCGTTATTGATTCTAACTGGCCATAAGGGGTATAACTGTATTTTATTTCACTGCTATCTGGCTTTATTTCCGTTATTTTTTGACCTTGTGCGTTATAGCCGTAGTGCCACACATTACCATTAGGGTCGGTATGCTTAACTAACTTACCTTGCGCGTTATGTACAAAGTGTTCTTTATGCCCACGCGAGTCTATACAGGTTGTTTCACCAGCGTTTAAATTATATTCAAACTGATATGTATAGGTGTTGTTATCGCCCCATTGTTTTATACATTTAGCACTTGATGAGTAACTGTCCCATTCAAAATGATGGCTAAAACCACTGGCACGAGTACGCTTAGTTAATAAGTTAGCGGCGTTATAGCCATAATGCTCTGTTTCACCTTGCTGATTGGTCGCGCGAACGAGGTTTTTGTTTTCATCATAATCATATTGCGCAAGTAACGGCGTAAGTAATACTGGCTTGTTGTTATCACCTGTACGATATGCCGAAATGTTTGCCAGCAATCCTTGCGGGTTATATTTTAAAATACAGCCACGCGCTTTATTTACCTCAACGCGATGCAAGCGCTCTTTAGCATCGTAATAAAAACCAATACTTTGGCCTTTTTCATTAATAACTTTTTCGAGCAACCATGAGTTCTCGCCGGCTTTAAACGTAAGATGCTGATCATCTGGGGTTACCAATACTTGCTTACCATTAGTTTGGTAATGCAACGCCAAATTACTACTTAACTGATAGCTCGATTGCCCCGGTTTTACTTTTTCAAAGCGGTGTTTAGCGCCATGCTCATCTTGGTATTCTAACCAATAGGTACCCTTTTGTTTTGGACCTACTTTAGGTGGCGGTAAATAGTGCTCAGTTAGCTGCACCATGAAGTCATGTCGCCAACCATTACCCATCACATTACACACATCTGAATGCGATGAGCGGTATAGGCGTCGCCAAATTAATTGTTTACTGCCTGCCAGGGTGAAATCAATAAGCGGCAGTATTTCTTCACCCGAAAGCATAGAAACTGGATCAGAGCGACACTCTTGTTGGGTGATAGGTTCTTCACTGGGAGTATTATTACTTGCACCGCCACTATTTTTAGCCGGCGCTTGAGAGGCACTTTTACCTGAGGCTGTTGAACTGCTCTTACTACTTGGCTTTTTACCTGCTGCGCCGCTATTGGTGTTATCACTTACCTGAATGGCCGACTTAGCTTTTTGGTGATAACAACTAATTTTATCTGCAACCAAAGCTTGGGTTAATACACTCGCGGTTTCACGAGCTGACGCACCGCGCGAACAGCTTACTCCTGCAAGGTTAAGCAAATTAATAACGTCTAAACGTTTAGCTGCATCGCTTGTAAGCGCACTGCCGACTTGTGCAATTTGATTTTTGGCACTTTCCGGCGTGTTAGCTGCTACAGCAACAAAGCCCGACGGCGCAGAACCTTTACCTGCGACGAGGCAAATTGGGTAACTTATTCCCTGTAAAACAACGGTATTACTTTGCATTAGCTGTGTACTTCCTCACTTATCCATAAGTATGATGCTGCACCTTGATGCTTAGCTTGCTCCTGTGAAAGCATTAATGCATAACTAAAATGCTCAACAATTGCAGGGCTTGTAGTTAATTGGTACAAATTAACCAACCCTTCTAGTGCGCCTATTTTCCCTAATTTATAATTGGGTAGTTCGTAATATGTGTGCTCATCAATTAAGCTAGTAAGTAGCTGTAAATTGTTTAGCCAACTATCATCGTCTACCCCATTTCCTGGTGCAAAAATTAGATCTATCTTATTCTCTGTTTGTTCAGCTAATCGCGTAAGCATACCTGCAAGCTGATTATGTTTGCTAAAATCAATAGATGCTGCAATTTCATGGCTTACCTGCGACCACCCGCAAGGCACCATTTCAACTAGGGCCAACGCGCCACCTACACCTTGATAAGCAAACTGCTGCTGTTTATTTGCTTTAAAAGTTGCATCTAAAGCAATTACATTGAATTTTTGCCATTTTTTTTCACCGGCCAAAGCTATAGCAGAGTGCGCGGCTGTTGCACCATGAAAAATAAGCTCATTGCTATGATCGGGGTATAGCTGTTGTAAGCTCTGAGTTAATAACTGTTTTAGCTCATCTTGAAATGATAACGCTGGTAGTAACCAAATCATCGGCAATGTGCTGTCTGTGACTTCTGCCATTAATTCTTTAGATTTAATTATGCAATCGTAAACACAGGCATCCCAAGACTGCCATTGCAGTTCATTAAAAACAGCACTGTTATCGTCAAATAATAATGCATCTACGCTGCTAATATTTGGGGCAGAAAAGCATACCATGTTTATTGAAAATGCACTCATGATGCCACCTCGTCCTGAGCTTTATTGGCAGCGAGGTGTTGATAATAGCGATATAAGTTAAACACCCCTTGGCTATAGCTATCCATGGCTGATAAATAAATGGCATTAGGCACTTCATCAAGAGGATGTCCTGCAATCAACCGTAAACTCGACATGGCGGTTTCATATTTAGACCAGTTATGTTTTAACTGCTGCTGAAACTCTAATAGCGCGCTTTCATCACCTTGCCAAGCAAGTCGTTGAATATCGTATTCCACTAGCTGATCGAGTTTATCACCTAACATGCGTCTTATTAGCGCAATAATTAACGCGGGTTGCTCTACCTGTTGTAATAAAGAATTGGCTAAAACAATAAGTTTTACAAAACCGCTTTGTAATAAAATATGTAGTGTTTGATCAACCGATAAGGTATTACTGGCATGATTGCTTAAGCTGTTTACTTGCTCAAAATTTAATGACAACAAAAATAACGACATTAAGGGTGATAGATGGGCTTGCTCACTTAATGCATCAAAAATAGCCGTTAATATCTGTGGCTCGTGGTGCTGCGCAAGGCTGGTAATTTGATTTATAGTGACCAGGGTTTGCGGGGGGATTTCATCATCAGCACTGTAAGCAAAAAACAAGGTGTTTAAATTTAATAGCCGAATTAAATTAAAGCTATGCTGTTGAATAACCACTTTATTTATAATGATTTTAAAAAAAGCACTCAGCGCTGGCTGATTAAGCAATTCATTTATAAATATAATATTTTTATTTTGTGGCAAGTTAGCCATTAATTCAATACATGCTTGGGCAACTAATTCATCGTTTTTGGTATTGGTGATTATTTCGACTAGTTGCTCAGTGGTGGGTAATTCAAAATTATTTTTTTGATTATTGTTTTTTGCGTTCACCCAACAGTTTTCTAATAGGGTTTTTCTTAAATAGCGAACATGACCTACACACGTAAACGGGCACAATTGAACGTTACTAATTTGTAGTAATTGTGCTTGATGATCACTTAAATAGGTCGCTAGCAAAGTTAACCACCAATTAAAACGGTAGGGTTGCCCACAACGATTTTTCCGCCGTGGCCACTATCATCGCCCATTCTGGCCGCGGGTTTGCCATTAATTTTAACGCTCCCCGAACCTGTTTTTACGCTATCTGGCGGGCCAATACACACTATCATGTCGCCTTTACGCGCCGCGGGCATGCCACCTATTAACACATTGCCAGAGCCGGCAACTATAGGTCCACCCACATGTGGCACTTTAGCGGTCACTTTAGGGCATACATGCATATGACCAATTGTAGCAGCGGGTTTACCCATTTTGACTCCTTGTCGTATCTTTGCTTGTTTATGAAATACTATTCATACAGTGGAATAACTAGTAGCTTGTTAGTCGTCACTAATAGCGAAATTTCTTCAATTAGCTCATCTTTACTGTGATCAGCAAGTGCCACAGTGCTTTGAGTTGCATATTGATATAAATTTGAAATTACATTTTCACTATTAAGTGAATCACTTAAATGAATAAAAAACTGCTGTGCATAATAGCCATTCATTGCTTTTAAATGACTTAACGCAGGGCTTAGTAATGGATCATCTGGCCTATTTATTGGTAAACACACTAAATGCGGTAAACCATAACGGCAGTAAACAACGTGCCCGTTATTTGCAATGCCGTTTCTAAACCCTGATTGAAAGTTATTGACTATTTCCATCATTAATTTAACTTAATTACACCAGCAGATAAGGTAATGGCACTGCCATCTACTTTTACATTACTGCCTTTAATATCAATGTTTGTACCTTCAATAGTGATATTGCCACTACTGCTCATTTTAATTTGCGCAGAGCCTGTTTTTATCACTATTTCGTCACCCGCTTCAATATTAAGTGTTTTACCTACTTTTAAGGTGTCGTTTTCACCCATTTCCGCAATACGGTTTTTTGTAACGTTAAGATTGTCGTTATTAAGAATTTCAACATTACGATCGTTATCTATTTTTTCGTTTTGATCGTTTTTAACGTAAAGCTGTTTATCTTTTTCGGCTTGCATATACACAAGCTCGCTGCCTTTTTTATCCTCAAAGCGCAGCTCATTGAAATTATCTGCTCCACCTTCTTTAGTTGAGCGAGTTTTAATACCGCTTTGCGTTTTTTCGCCCGGTAAAGCGTACGGAGGCATTAAGTCTGCGTTATAAACAGCACCACTTATAATAGGTTGATCTGGGTCGCCATTAATAAAATCAACCAGAACTTCTTGTCCTACGCGAGGGAAGAAAAATGCGCCCCACTTTTTGCCGGCCCAGTTTTGTGCAACTCGGATCCAACATGAACTTTTAGAATCTTTTTTGCCTTCGCGATCCCAATCAAATTGCACCTTTACGCGGCCATATTGGTCAATCATAATTTCATCGGCGCTATCACCTGTTACTATGGCTGTTTGTACGCCATTGATAACCGGTTTCTTTTTGCTCACTTGCGCTCTGTATGGAATGTCTTTTGGCACACATTCAAAATGGTTAGAATACACTTCTTCACTTGATGCTTGTGCAGCGCCTGATTGATTTGGTACTACAATCGATGTCATCATCGAGGTAATAGCAAAGGTTTTACCTTCAAGGCGTGGGTCTTCATGTTTTTTGAAACTAAACAGTTTACCAACAGAAAATGAGCGGCAGTCACTGCGCCCGCTTGAGAGCTTCATGTCTCTTTGCAGTGACTCTAACTGTACAGATGCCAAATTAGCAGCACGAGGATGGCACTCTGCCTCTGCTGTATATTCAAAAATTTCTGATACCGATTGCGTGGGTAACTCGGCATTTGCTTGCTCTGCATCAGGGTAACGCGACGGCTGTTTAAAATCGTAGCCTAAACGCTTAAAACTGCCTGGCGCTAAGCTTAATCCGCCTTGCCAACGCGAAACATGAGATTCGCTTAAATGGCCAGTTGAATGAACAACTTTAGCCTCACCACATGTTTCATAGGCAGTGATATCATCTGCCAAAACTAATGTATGGTTACTTTTTGTATGCTCAAAGAAGTAAAAAATACCTTCGCTTTGTAATAAGCGTTGGATAAAGTCAAAATCTGACTCTTGATATTGCACACAGTACTCGTATTTGGGGTAGGTTTTACTGGTTTTGTCTGAAAAAGCCACATTGTGTTGGCCAAACAAATCAGCAAATATATCTTTTATTGTTTTCTTTTGGAAAATGCGGCTGTTCTTGCGATTACGCATAGAAGCGGCAAAAGGCACAATGGTAGCTTGATAATCAATGTAATTTTTTTGTTCATCAACGTCCGCAGTACGACTGCCGTTAGAAACAAGCTGACTCACAATACCGTGATAATAACGCTCTCCCCCACCTTCGGCATTTTTTACCTTTATCGATACCGGCTTGCCAACCAGATCTTCATGTGCAATTTGTTGGCCTATGGTGTACATATTGACCGACATAACAAATAAATCTGACATGGCTTCTTGTGCAACGAAGCGCGTTAAATAAAGGGCGTCTTTACCAACAGGGGTACTAATTTGAATTACGTTTTTATCTTGTGTTGCTTTTTGCATTCCTTGCTTTTCCCATCCTGAAGATCAAAAAAAGCTCTGAGCATAAGCCCAGAGCTACAATCGGGTAACAAATATTACATTTGTTGACCTTTAACACCGCTGTAACCATATACTAGTGGTGCAGTGATGTTGTTTTGATCGTCAGTTGGTGTAACAGTCATCATCATTTCAGTGTAGCTGATAGTGATTGTTTCAATTGGACGGTCGTTTTGAACAGATACTGAATAGCTAGAGATCATGGCATCTGTAAGTTCGATTTTCATGATTTCTTCAACTTTATCACCTTGTTTAGTGATATGGAAAATAGCAGGTAGACCTTTACCAATAGTTGCTTCTTTGAAAAGATCCGGAGATGCTTTATCTTGAAGTTTAGTAATAGTCACATCGCCTAGACGAGTAGAGCTAGATTCACGGTCCATCGCTGTACCAGTCGCTGCACTAATCTCACGGCTAACGTTCCAATCTAAAGATAAAACTGTAATTAAATCTTTGAAAGACTCGGCAGTAGTTTCGCCTTTGATTGAACCGTATTTTAAATATGTATTTGCTTGCATTTGATAATGCTCCTTTTTATTAAACAATATTATCCATTATGTGGATTCGTTTACTTTGGTTACCCAAAATTCCTTGAAATCATTATCTCTAAAACAGCAATGAAAAGGTCTTCAGAATTCCTTTCCCTAGATGAAGACAATGTCTCAAAAATTCCATGTTTCTATATAAGACACATGAATTATAATGCTCTAAAACTAAAGAAACAACCATAAAAACAGGTTATTTTAAATTAACTTTAGTTAGCTCAATATCAAACTCATTATCCTTAATTAACAATGAGATAGATGTCACTTTTTCACCATCAACCATGCTCGAAAGCAAAATTTCAGACAATAGTGGTAGTACTTTATTCTGTAATATGGTGTGAATATTTCTTGCACCCGAACCAGCATTTTGACAATTAGCAATAATGTGCTCAATCACGTCATCGTTATACGTTAATTGCGCATCATAATGCTTTTTAACACGCTTAGTTATTTTGCTAATTTGCAGCGCTGCAATTTGGGTCAGAATTTCATCACTTAACGGAATGTAAGGAATAACATTAATGCGCCCTAAAAATGCGGGTTTAAATGCGCCTAATAAATCATCTTGTAATGCTTTTAATAAACCTTTAATACTCGGCTTACTTTCTTCATCTTCAAATAAGCTCATTGTGGTATCAGTACCCACATTTGAGGTCATAATAATGATGGTGTTTTTAAAGTCGATATCGCGACCTTCGCCGTCCTTAATCGTACCTTTATCGAATACTTGATAGAAAATATCTTGCACGCCTGGATGGGCTTTTTCCATTTCATCAAGTAGCACTACACTGTATGGTTTTCTTCTTACTGCTTCGGTTAAAATACCGCCTTCGCCATAACCAACATAACCTGGAGGTGAGCCAAGTAGTAATGACACTTTATGCTCTTCTTTAAACTCAGACATGTTAATAACTGTTACGTTATCTTCACTGCCATACACTTCTTGTGCTAGTGAAAGTGCGGTCTCTGTTTTACCAACACCGCTTGGTCCTGCCAGCATAAATATACCATTAGGGCGACTTTCGTCTGCTAGCTGCGCACGGGAGGTTTGTACCACTTTAGCCATAAGTTCAAGTGCATGATCTTGGCCAACTACGCGCTGTTTCATTTGCTCAGCTAAATTTAAAATGCCATGAATTTCATCTTCATGCATTTTACCAACAGGAATACCAGTCCAATCAGAAATAACCTGTGCAATCAACTCTTCATCAACTTGCCAATGCACCATATTATGTTCGTACGAGGCTAGCTTAAGCTTGCTTTCTTTTAGCTGCTCAAGTACTTCAGCTGAAGAGTCTGCATCGTTGGTGTTAATCGATTCAAGCGCTTGGTTTAACTCGGCAACTATATCCTTCTCAACATTGAACTGCTCATTTAATGGTTCAAGTTGCTGTTCAATCTCAACTAGTTCAGATTTAAGTGCTGATAATTGTTCACTATGATCTAAACCAGTTTTTTGCTCACGATTTAACATTAAAACTTGCGCTTCAATTTCACTAAGCCTATTAATTAACTGCTCAATCGCATTAGGTGTCGATGCTTGGCTCATAGCAACACGAGCACATGCCGTGTCTAACAATGCAACGGCTTTATCGGGAAGTTGTCTGGCAGTAATGTACCTGTGCGATAGATGCACTGCACTTTCAAGTGCTTGCTCTGAAATAAACACTTTATGATGTTTTTCCATCACAGGAACTAAACCACGTAGCATAGCAACCGCTTTTTCTGGTGTTGGCTCTTCAACTTTAACCACTTGGAAGCGACGTGTTAGTGCAGCATCTTTTTCAAAAAACTTTTTATATTCAGCCCACGTTGTTGCTGCAATAGTACGTAACTCCCCTCTTGCTAGAGCAGGCTTAAGTAAGTTGGCAGCATCATTTTGACCCGCTTGTCCGCCACTACCAATCATAGTGTGAGCTTCATCTATGAAAAGAATCACAGGATCAACAGCGTTTTTCACTTCATTAATTAGTGACTTCAAACGATTTTCAAATTCACCTTTCATTCCCGCACCTGCTTGCAGCAAAGCCAAATCTAGGCTGTGCAACTTAACGTTTTGTAACACTGCAGGTACGTCTTTTTGAGCAATCCTTAGGGCAAGTCCTTCAACCACAGCGGTTTTACCTACACCCGCTTCACCCGTTAATATTGGATTGTTTTGACGACGTCTAGTTAAAATATCTACCATCTGACGTATTTCGAAATCACGACCTAAAATTGGGTCTATTTTTCCCGCTTTTGCTTGAGCGGTTAAATCGACGGTAAATTGATCTAAGCTTGGTGTTTTAGATGAACCATTTGCAGGTGTTGTAGCACTTGCAGTGGTGGTATTACGTTCTTGCGATTGGGCAACAATTTCAGGCCATGCATGTAGTAGTTGTCCAGGTTCTATATTATTGAAAAGCTTGCTACAACGCGTTACTAAACTAGACAAGGTATCGTCTTTTGTAAGCGTATAAATAACGTAAGCACTGCGAATTTGCTCATCAGTAAATTCTATACTGGTGCTTAACCATGATTGTCTAAGTAAAGTAGTAACATGTACCGACAGACTAGGCGACGAATCACTGCCCGTTTTAAATGACTCTAATGATTGATTTAAATCTTGCTTTACCTGATCAATATCAATATCGAAAGCACCGAATATGAGTCTAACATCGTCTAGTTGCTGCTCAATCATAGCTAACAGCCAATGCTCTAATTCAACCGTAAAATGGCTGCGGCTATTACAAATTGCGACCGCTGCTTCTAAGCTCTTTCTACAATCTGGGCTTAGTTTCTCAACTAATTTGTTTAATGTCATCGTTGACATACACTGTTCCTTTTAATTTTAATTATCCTTTAAACGATAACTTAGTAGGGTTAAATTTAGGGGTGTTTTTACTCGCCATTAAAAAGCTATTTGCGCCTAGTTGGCATTCACTTTTTGACAGCTGCACCGCATCAAGTTGTTGAAAATCTGACTCAATAACAAGTCGAAATGAAATAGCATTGCCGGCATAGTCTTTGACAATTTTTTTAGCTAATTCAAATAACTTGCCTTTAGGTAACAAGGATTTTGCTTTATCAAAATCGCGGGTACTGATATGGATCTCGATATTAGAAGAAATATCCCATATCTTTTTACCAATTACCGTATCAACACCTAAGCGGGCATGTTGTCCCTCATAAAGGCGTTCACTTGCTAAACATGTTTGCTCTTGTGGCTTCAAATCGTGCCACTTACCTATCATTTGTTTAATGACAACATCACAGCCAAGATATGAGCTCAGTACACTTTTTAAGTCAAAAGCATTGCGAATTTTTCGGCTATAAAGGCCTGAAAAGTGCAACTGATGTTCATCATAACCGCCGCTTAAAAGCCCTAATATTTGCGTGTATGGGTCTTTGTTTTTATCTTTATTTACATGATTTAAAGACGGTTTATATTTTTTCCACGCTCGATAATATAAAGACACCAAACGGTGATTAAACATGTCGTAAAAGTCGCGCATAGTTGTATCTTTATAGCGAAGACGCTGCATCACTAGTTCGCTATAAAATTGAGGCAAAGCGCCCGAGCAACCCGTTAGTCCCATAAAAGAGATCTGCATGTTGACTTTATGTAAGCCATCCTCAAAGCTTGCTTGTTCTAATTTTGTGATAGCGTTACCTGGGTAACCAAATTTTTGAGTTGCGGTAAACTTAATTAACTCTTGCTTTGGACTACTGTCATACCCTACGTAGCGATACTCCAAGCCATGCTTTTTCAGCTGGTTTTCTATAATGAAAACTGCTTTATAAAAGTCAACTTGTGACGCTTGAGAAATAATATGTTGGATCATATTAACGGGCTTTCCCCAACTCGCGCAGGCCATTGGTAATACACTTGCTCTTGTTCTTTTAGCCTTAAACTAACGCGAGTAAAGCTATTAATTGCTGCAAATTGCGCAAAGAAATGATCGAGGATAGAGGCAAAGAAAAACATGCCACTACCTGAAAAGTCATCATTGGCGAAGGTAATTTCAATTTCACTTCCCGTTGCAAAGCTTACTCGCCCTTTTTGGACAACACGAGCCGTTGCGGGTTCTACAACCACACGGTAAATATTATCAATAAGGCCTTTTGTTTGCGGAGATGCTCTAAAGTCATAAAGGCGTAGCACTTCTTTAAGCTTATTACATGCATCATCTCCACTAAACGCGTCGAGCGTTAAATGATTAACTAATTGCCAACGAGTTGCATCGGCTAATATCGGTCTAACTGCATGAGTAAATGGAATTAAACATCTAATTTTTTTAATTACATCGCCGCGCTCTGGCATTAATAAGCCTAGCTCATCGTCTCCAAAAGGCATGCTCGCAGGGAGGTTTCGATTACTGCAATTAGCACGTACGGTTAGGACCGTGTTCCCTTCAGCATAATCCATAGCGCTATTTTCAAATCGTGCATCTACCAATGATAGAAACGATTCGGTGCCTGACTCAACATAACCCCCTGCCCATGAGGCAGTTTCTCTGCGGATATGCCAAAACAAATCATCATGGCCTTGGTATCGTGGATGCGTTTGTCCATAAAACGGACAAACTATTTGTTTATTTCCCTTATGGTCAAAGGCAATTACTTCTGAAATACCAATTACTTCTGAAATCTCAGAGTCCATATAACGCGGCGTTAATTGGTATTCGTATTCGCTCAGCTCAGGGCGAATAGGTTCTAATTCTTGTTCAAACATATTAATTATGGGCGTACACCCCATCAAGAACATGTCTTTGTCTACTTGCTTTTCAAGCTCTGAAGATTCAGCATCAAGATAAATATACACTGTGCATTCATTAGAATTTTTAGGCAACGATGAGTGAATATTTTCAAGTTCAAAAAAACGAAACTTTTCAGGAAAGGTAAAGTTTTCGACGAGTAAGCGATAGCCGGCACTTGATCGCTGCGAATACGGTACAACCGCTTCATTTGCATCAAAGCCAACCGCTTTAAGTTGAGTTTTAGAAAGGTACTTTATTCCCTCATCACCATTATCAAAAGCAATGCCAATAGCGTGCTTAAACAATAATTCATACACTTTAAGCGTATGATGCCATTGGCCATTTATAAATAATCGTAATTTTTCCAGCCCAGTTTCAGCCAGTGATACACCCGGGTATTCACCGGTTAGCTCAAGTTTGAAAATTGACTTTGCTTTCTCATGCCAACGTGGTTTTGGTGCCACAAAAGGACTGTTATCAAATTGCGCACTGGTAATTTCAACAGGCCATAAGTAAGTTTCATAACAGGTTTGAAACTTACATTGCTTCATTGACTCAACATTTGTTTCAACTTCACTCGCTCTTGGAATGACTACTCCCGTGGTTGAGAGGTTTTCAGCCTCTAATTTAACCACCGACATTGAAGGAATAGGCGCTTGATAGTCAGGTAACATTTGCCCTAATAAAGCATCAGTAAGCTCAGGAAAGCTATCATCTAACTTTTGCCTAATATTAGCCGTTAAAAATGCGAACGATTCAATTAATCTAGATACATGAGGGTCTTCAATATGATCATCGCTTAGCTTTAATCGCCCTGCAACTTTAGGGTATTTTTCAGAGAAGTCTTTACCCATATGACGAACAAACGCCAATTCACGATTGTAATATTTTAATAACTCATCGTTCATAAAGAAGCCTCTATAATCTTCATCCCTAAGTTCACAGGCTCAACTTCAGAGTCAAAGCTAATAAACTCTGGCTCTGGATCTGCATATAGTAAAGCGTTTATTCGCAAGTTTAATACTCTATTTACGGGTACTTCATCGTCAGTAAATACCTCAACTTCAATGAACCGAGGCTCAAATTTCAAAATTGTATTTCTAACGGTTTCACATAGCAGTGCCCGCCCTTCGTGAGAGCTCACCGACATACTCGAAAAGTCAGGTAAACCATACGATAAGCAGGATGTTGCTAACTCTGCATATTGTGCTGGCCACGTGTGCCATTGAATTCGCGCATTTAGCAGCGCTTCTATGTCTCTGCGCACATTTTTTCTCAGCTCACTAATGCTGATCCCCTCAGTACGAGATGGGGCATCCTGAAAGTCTGGCTCATCGTCAATGAGCCTATCTAAAATGGATGCTTGAAGCTGCTGCTTATGCTCTATCATAATTATTTACTATGCTTACTCAGCTGTTTCTAGGACGTTTATTTTAAGGTTTGGAATAGTGATGGCTTCATCGTTGACAAACAACATTTTCATTCCTTTACCTATAATAAATTCGTCTTGAAGTTCTTCCCAATCAGAGACCTGGCCTAGCTTTTCAAGATCTGTATTTGAGTTTGCGTAAACTAGTGGCAAGTGAGCCGTACCTGATGGACCGTCTTTAATAGTAATTTCAACGCGTAACCAAATACCCTCTAATAATGATGTTACAGGTTCTACTTTTAATGTTTCAATTTCATTAAAGTTAGCCAGGTAAAATTCGCCATTCGTGCCTAGCACTTCTAAATAAGGACTTAAGCTATCATCTAAATCTCTAATTGCAGATTGCTCGTCTTCAACACTCTCCAAACGAAGCGCTTCCATTTGTTTTGCAAGACTGGCTGCTTCTGATGTTTCACCTTCAAGCAAAGCAACATGCATTTTTAAAAATAAGGTATCTAGCTCATTGGCTTCATGAAAAAGTTTAGGAATACCCTTACCTTGATAAAAATCTACGCGCGATTGCTGGGCACGAATTAAATGTCTAAGGTTAACTGCACCTACAGCAAACTCTGGGTTCTTTTGCACCATAAAGTCGAGTTGTTTATCTGCTTTTTCAAGCTCGCCATTAATGCAAAGTAATTCAGAATAAATACTTCTAATGTCAAAATTTAAAGGCTCATCTTGCAACTCGGTAGCGCAGCATAATAAAGCATCAGCAAGTTTTCCCTCGCGAATTAAACTGTGTATTTTTTTCATGATTATTCCTTTATTTTATGATGAGGACTGAGCTCTGTTATTAACTTAATACTCGAGACCATTTGGTCTAACTGAAAGTGGGGCTGTAACTGCAAAACCGAAAAGTAATGCCCCGGGTTTGCTTTATTTTCACTTACTTTTATTTTTGCATTACTCAGTGGATATTTGCTTCTAATATGCTCAGACGCGGAATCTGATGCAGTAGTGTAGTTATTTATCCACGCTTGTAAGTCTCTTTCACAGGCCTGTGCTGTGCTGTAAGACCCGACACGATCGCGGGCTAATAATTTTAAATAGTGCGCAAAGCGCGATACACACAAAATGTATTGCAACATAGAAGATAGGCGCGCATTGATATTGGCAGCACTTGAGTCGTAATTTTTTGTTTTTTGAACCGATGCATTACTGTAAAAAACAATATGCTCCGTATTTGTAACCGAAGAAGCTGGGATAAAACCGAGCTCAGAAAATTGCTTTTCAAACTTACTGGTTACTAATAAATCAAGTGGCGGCTTTGCCTCTTTTTGATAGGTATCGTTTGCAAAGCTATCACGAGCAAGCCCTGTTACTAATCCCTTAGAGACTTTGCCTGGCTCTATACCACGAATGTGACCAAACCAACCGCTGTCGCAGTAAGCTCTAATTATTGTTGATACAAACTGATACGCTGCACTGCCCCATAACATATCTGTTTCTGGATTTTTTATTTGTTCTTTGAAGTAAAAATCTTGATGGCGTTTGCCATCATTAACATAAGGCGGCCTAACTAACACATGAGGCAACGTAAAACCCATAAAGCGTGCTTCTTCCATTTTTCTAAAACTTTGCCATTTTATATATTCAGGTTGTTCAAACTGATTAAATAAATCAGAGTAATAACCTAAATCAGAAAAGCTATCAGCACCAAATAAATTAGCCGAAGCCGAACATATAAAAGGAGAAAATGCAGCCGCTGCCGTTCTTGATACCTCTTTTATAGTATCAATATCATTGTAAATAGTGCCTGCTGAGCAACCATTACTGATTTCGTAATCACCAATTACAATACCAAAAGGCTCGCCTCCGGCACTGTCAAACTCGTTTTGATAAAGTAACTGAAAAAACATACTTTGATCAAAATCAATCGCTTTGTTCACGTCTTTTGAGAGCGTTGACCAATCACAATTGAGCAATTTAACTTTTACTTTTTTTTCTTTGTCTTGTTGCTCTGTTTGTAACAATAACCACCATAGATTACGCCAGCTAGCTTCTAAGCGTTGAAAGCTATCTGCATGAATTATGTGGTTGAGTTGCGATGAAATAAGTTGATCGAGTTCAATAATTACACGTTGTAAATAAGGACTCAAAGACTCCTTATTCCAAGAAAGGGGAGAATCAGAAGAGCCTTCAAGCCATAACAATAACGCTTTATCTAGGTTTTTTTCATTTAAAAACCTATCGAGCAAAGCGTCATTATCACTAATTCGAGACTGTGACTTTTGTTGAAAAGTGAAGTCTTGATTTATAAATGAAAACTCTTCGTGATTCATTCTATTGCATCATCCTTAATGCGAGAGAGCGGTATTATTAACCGATCTCTGGGATTTTAGCTACAAGACGTAAAGAAGACGTTAGTTCTTCCATTTGTAACCAAGGTTTCAACCAAGCAACAGCGTTGTAGGCACCAGGTTGACCTGGGATCTCTTTTACAGATACTTTTGCATCTGCAAGAGGGTAACGTGCTCTGATGTCTTGACCACCGCCCTCTGTCGCATTTACATATGACAGGATCCAACGGTTTAACCATGATTCAACGTCTTCAGCTTCCATAAAGCTACCAATCTTGTCACGTGCCATTACTTTTAAGTAATGCGCAAAGCGAGAAGTTGCCATTAAGTATGGTAAACGAGCTGAAATAGCAGCGTTAGCCGTGGCATCAGGCGTTGAGTAAATTTTTGGTTTTTGACAGCTTTGACCGCCAAAGAAAACAGCATAATCAGTATTTTTATAGTGACATAGAGGTAAGAAGCCTAACTGACTTAACTCTGCCTCACGACGATCTGTAATGCCAATTTCTGTTGGACACTTAAGATCTGGATCACCATCATCACTAGTGAATATGTGAGTCGGTAAGCCTTCCACTTTACCGCCACCCTCTGCACCACGAATAGCAGTACAGAAACCGTATTGAGAAAACGCAGCGGTCATGTTAGTTGCCATAGCGTATGCTGCATTACTCCAACAGTAATCACCATTATCAGTGCTCACTGAACGACCGTCTTTTGGCTCAACTTCAAACTCTTCGTAGTTGAACTCTTCAACAGGTTTAGAAGCAGCACCATAAGGTAAACGCGAAAGGAAACGCGGCATAGTAAGTGATACAAAGCGTGAATCATCGCTGTCTCTAAATGAGCGCCATTTAGTGTATTCTAATGATTCAAATACTTTTTCTAAATCGCGTGGCTTAGTAAGCTCTTCCCAATTATCAAAACCGAATAAAGACGGTGAAGAGGCAGCAATAAATGGACAGAATCCAGCTGCAGCCACATTAGACATTAAGCTCAATGTTTCAACATCTTCAGGGTGATTAGTAAATTCAAAGTCACCTACGATAGTGCCATATGGTTCACCACCTGGAGTACCAAATTCAGACTCGTAAATTTTCTTGAAGGTTTGGCTTTGATCAAACTCAACGGCTTTACTTAAATCTTTATGAAGCTCTTTTTTCTTCATGTTTAAAACACGAATTTTTAATGTAGAACTTGTTTCAGAGTTCATCACTAAGTGATGCAAACCGCGCCATGAGCCTTCAAGCTTTTGAAACTCATCCGAGTGCATTACCACACTTAGCTGTTTTGAAATTTTTTGATCGATTAACTGAATAGCTTCATTAAACGTCACAGTCATGTTTTTATTCCATTGAACTGTGCCTTTTAACGCTTCTTCTGTTAATGTTTTTAGTAATTCTTCAGCACGGCTCGACTCTGTTTGTTTAGTCGCGCCAATTGCTTGCTCTAATAGTGAAGAACTTACTTCTGATACCGATTCTGATTCTGTTGCTAATTGTTCAGTGCTCATTTATCAGTCTCCTCTAAGTTAAGTTCTTTAGCCATCGAGTCTAAGCTTGCTGTATTACTTAATACTTCTTCGAGTACATTTTCAAGCTCTTCTGAGCGGTCAATCTTGGTCATCAAGTCACGCAGCTTGTTGCGCGTTTCCATCAATTTGCGTAAAGGCTCTACTTGATTTACAACCGCAGCAGGCTCGAAATCGTCAATCGACTTAAAGTTCAAGTTAACTTCAAACTGAGAACCATCATCCGTTAATGTATTGTCTACTTTTAAACGCAGAGAAGGACTCATACGTTTTAAAACATCATTAAAGTTATCACGATCAATTTGAATAAAACGTCTATCTTTTAGTGGTTTAAGTGCTTCTGTGTTATCACCAGAAAAATCACCCATTACACCTACTACAAAGGGTAATTCTTTTTTTACTGCCGCGCCCTCAGTTTCCACATCATAAGTGATATGTACTCTTGGTTTACGAACTCGTTTTAACTTATCATGGATACTCATTGAGAACTCCTTTTACTATGTTTCAGTTTCGCTGATCTTAATGCCAGACAACTTAAAGTATCCAGTCCTAGCATCACTATCTGTAATTAACTCATTTAATAACTCAGGTAGCGATAATTCGCTCCATCGAATAACTTGTTCTATCGTGTAAGACATTGGTGAATGAGGTTCAGTCTTTCTGAAAAATGTCGCAATTTCTTGAAGTTTTTTTATTGCGTTTTCTCTCGAATCAATCTCATCACTGACACGCTTTTTAGGTTGCGCTGAGTCTGCTTCTATCTCATCCTCAACCACTTCCTCTTCAGGCTCAGCATTTGCCTTATCTAATGCAATTTGTGCTGCTTCAAGTTTATCTGCTGCAACATGATTTACCGCAGCTAAGCTCACTTCTAATGCTTGTTTAATATTAGATGTAGGTTGTGGCTCACCCGTCACCTTATCCATAACCTCACTCAAAGCGGCAAATTTTTCTATCGCATCTTCAATATCATTTTTTAAAGATACAAAAAACTCGGTACTGGTTTCGGCTGCACTTTTTTCAAGCTGTTCAAAATCAACGGCACCTTGGGTTATCTTCTTTTCGCGTTTTTCATCACTTAA
This sequence comes from Pseudoalteromonas sp. 3J6, assembly GCF_903995135.1. GTDB lineage: Bacteria > Pseudomonadota > Gammaproteobacteria > Enterobacterales > Alteromonadaceae > Pseudoalteromonas. The sequence continues at coordinate 2,038,688 of NZ_LR877185.1, forward strand.
ACGTGAAATGTCATAACCTTGCTGATATTCCCAAAAAGAAAAAGGATCCATACTGACACTGTCTGTCATGTATATACTTTTAATTGGAATAATTAACGTACCTTCACCAGCACTGCCATTTAAGCCAACTAATGCAGACACTTTGTCTGAAATTTCATCACCGTCATCAAGTGTTGGATAAAGTGACTCAAAATGATGTTCCAAAAGGTGCTTAGCAACACTAAAACCAAACGCAATGCCTTTAAAGCCATGAACGCGGCACAAGCCTTCAATTAGCCAAGCTAGGTATTCTATATCTTTACTTTCGGTTTTAATTGCCTCACTACATTGCTCAAGTAGCGGAATCCAATCTCGAGAAAGCGAAGCAATTCCTTCTTCATCGACTAGCGCATTTCTTTCAGCCGCACGAAGTTGGTTTCTTAAATCTTTTAAGGCGTAGTAAGTAGACGTTGGAGAGACATCTGAGCGCGGATCAATACCTGCAAACTCAGTATCTGAAATAGGGGAAATATACTCTTCAAATAAAAACATTCCATTGTCCTAAATATTATCCATATTCTCTAAAGCTTAGAGCGGAGATAATATTACATTCTTTAAATTAAATTACAAGCTTCAGCACCATTGTGCCGATAAGCTGGCTAATGTTATTTTGTAAATAATTGAAATAACAGTTTTTTGTTCCTGATATATTTACAACTTTTTTTCTTAAATATACTAAAACAGGCTTAATCAGCTACTTAGTGAACAATGGAATCGTTGCCTCATCTTGTAAATTACAAGATTGTATCGATTGATTGGCATCTACATCATCATATTTTACTAATATACAAGTTACGTTATCTTTAGCACCTCTGACTAACGAGGAGTGCATTAAAGCCATTCCTGAATCAATTATGCTACTTGGCTCTAATGACAAACATATGTCCTCATCTGATAATTCACCTGTAAGACCATCTGAACATAATAAAAAGATATCGCCCTTGTTTATCTCACCCTCAATTACATCCACCTTCACTTCATCCATTACGCCCACAGCACGAGTAATAACGTTAGATAATGGGTGGTTTTTAGCTTCTTCAACAGAAATCATTCCCTCGTCGATTAAGTCATTAACTTGACTATGATCTCGAGAAACTTGCGTTAGTTTACCATTGCGTAATAAGTAAGCTCTGCTGTCACCAGCCCATAATATGTAATAGCGCTCATTCTTAACAAACAAAGCTGTTACCGTACTGCCCGCTGTTTTATTGCTTAAGTATTGCGCGCTATATTGATTTAGTTGCTTATTTGCATCTTCTATGGCGCTAATAATGTGGTTTACGGTCAAGTCCTCTAGCCTGAGCTTTTCAACAGTAGTTCTAATCACATCAACCACTAATTGACTAGCAACTTCACCCGCTTCATGCCCACCCATTCCGTCAGCCACGACCCATAAGTTATGGCTGTTAATTTCCACGTGCGCATCTTCATTAAGCTGCCTCACTGCACCTCTATGAGTAATGGCATAACTTGTACTTAAATTACTAATCACTATTCTTTACCTGTGTGTAATTCCATTCCCAATGCTTCCAACGTCCATCTAGCATAGCGGCTACTTGATTAACCGGCGGCAAAGCTGACGTGATCAGTACCATAGGCTTAATATTGCAAGAACCATGAGTCCACCAAACACTGTAATCACCATACTTTTTATGTAAAATCGCATGCATGGCATCTTGTAAAATATGGTCGCTTAACTCAGTGCCTGAAAACTCTAGAGCGATTGCTTGTTTGTTTTTATCTTTTGAATTGGCATAACTTACTTGCTTTTTATTTGCAGCAACGTCACTTAGTGTACTAGCCAGTTCTTTTCGCCAGGAAAACAGATCCACAGAGCCATCAAGTACTTTAAGAACAGCATCTTCGTATTCTAATGAAAAAACACCAGAATGAAGCACATCAACCGGAGCAATATGAGTTGCACGAGTAACAGTGAGTGGATAGTGCCTTCCTACTGCATCCATACTGGGCAATAACGTACCCATAATGCCAGTATCACCAACAATGTTTGGGCTTAATGCAAAGTGCCAAACAGGGCCAGTAAGGTAGCTTTCTTGCCAAACATCACCAAGTTGCTCTTTACTCACAGCAATGGCAGCTTGCAGCCATTGCTCCCAATGCTCTGAAAACTCTTTAGTTACATTATCTTGAACAAAGTCGCCTAAACAAGGAACCTTGCCAAGATAACCAATATCTACAATCGGGTCGGACATGAAAACTTCTCTACACTGCTGTTCCAAAACGGATGCCTGATTGAGCTAGGCAGTAATTCTACTTTTGCGTTGTTACCCATCAAGGAGAAATGTAACTCTAGATCTTGACGTGTTTTGCTACGCTTTTCGCTGAGCTCATCTAGCATTCGATAAAGTGACCACTCACCTTGATAAGTTGTATTAATTGAACGCCCACCGTTTGGCGGTGTAAACACAACGCGAGTTTTACTTTGACCACTAGCGCCAGGCCATACAAAGTTTGTAACTTTGAGTGGACCATGACGGTAAATCATTGACTGGCCATCAATTTCAATCATTAAACTAGATACCGTTTTATCTAAATTAAAAGTACGTAAGCCAAACTCAATTCGGGGTGTATCACTACCACGTTCAAAAAATGCGGTTTGAATTTTGAAAGCATGCTCAAACATTTTTAAGGTGTTATTGCTAATACCAATATCTTTTTCAAATTTCCACGGGCTAGAGCTCATATCCACACTCGGAGCTACATAGCTATTAAAAAAGTTATCTATGGTGCCATTAGGGCCAAAGAAGCGAGTAAAGTCTTTAATGCTGACCTCTTTTTCAGCCTGCGGAGCAAATGGGTAACGCCCCACAATTGCCGCGTTATACTCGCGCAACACTTTGCTTTTCCAAATTTCATTTAAATGTCTGTTGGCACTATTTTTGGTGATGTTGCTAGTATCTCTACTTATATCAAGCAACCAACTATTAAACGGATAAGGCAAATCACTACTTTGGTACTCTAATTGGCGAATAAAACTCGGTTTACTCTTACCACTTATTTGATCTTTAATTGAGTATTTAAGCTGGTCGCCTCGATCAAGTTTAGTTAGGTAAATATTCAACTCTCTTAAGTTTTTCTGAATATTATCAAGCTGCTGAATGTCTATATCGATAATGTCTTCAAACGCCTCTTCGACTTGATAGCCCGGTAGCTCTACCTCAAACTTAGGCGCCTCGTCAGGTAAAAAGCGTTTAATTCGATTTGCTTTCGTTTGCATCGCAACCTTAGCTGCATTAGCGGCAATATCTCCTGCGACCTTTTGGTTTTCAGAGATAGGTAGCTTAGTTAATTGAACATTCTTTTTAACTGCATTGATGATATTTTTTATTGGCGCTTCTGAGCCTGCTAATACATCAGTAATGTTCACACCCTCAGCAGGTGAGCTGTACTGATTAAGACTCAAGTCATCTAAAAACGACTGCCAATAATAAATATAATCTTGAAAATAACGTTGCTCTAGCTTCTTTTCTATCTCTGCTTTAGAAATATCATACGTGCCTGAGGCTTCTTGGCCATACACCCAGCTACTGGCCATTAAGTTGCCAAGCATTTTTCCTTTTTCAATATTAAAAATGCCATGGAAACCGTTAAAAGTGTATAACCCTGGAATACTGCGCGTTAGATCACCATTGTTACGAAACGTAAACTTTTGCGCACTTTCAAAGCTAATAATATCGGTTAATCTAAAAGGCGGAATACTGCTATCAAGAAAATCAGCTTGAAGTCGTTGGTATGCTCTTTCTGCAATCGGTAGTTTCGTAAGTTCTGCACGAGCTACTCGAACCGCCTGATTATCTATTTCAGTTTGTGTTACACCCTCTTTTAACAACGCAGCAATATGATTCATCAGCTCATTACGCGTCTGCATGTTCAAATCACCAGGCAAATTTCTATCTAAATATGCACTAAACCAAACGTAAATATCTTCACTCTCAAAATATTCAGGTTTAAATAACATTAAGTAGCATCTGAGCGTTTCATATAAATAACTCAGATGTTCTGGATGAGCCTCCATTTCCTTTATTAACGTGTTCGCAATAAAGGGCTCTAAATAGGTTTGTAAGGAACGTTTATAAGCATTAGTAGAAGATTCTTTAATTTCAGTAAGCTTATTAAAGCCAACTGAAGATGCATCTTCAGGATCAATTAACTGATCATTGGTTGCTGGCAAGTTTCTCAATGCATTTAATCGGTCATTTAGTACCAGTAGATTATTTCTATCAAAAGATGATACGTCTAATTCTTGGTACGTGGCAATTGCTTCATCTGTGGCATCAATTAAGTTGCTATTCCATGCAAAGCTAAAATACCAAGAAATTGAAAAGCCGAACAAAGCAACACATGCAAGTGACACACTAGCAACTCGAAGCCACTTATTTTGTTTGTCATGGTGTTTGTTGGTACTTGCTAAGTTTTGCTCAGGAAAAATAACGCTCTCTAAAACGTTTTTAATAAAAAAACTTTTAGATTGGTTTATATAATCGGTTTTACCTGCACTAGCATCATTTAAAAAGCTTGAAGGGGTTCCCTCTTGAGTAGCGCTGGTTAAATACACGCCTCTGAACATAGGTAACTCTTCATAAGCGTTAGGAGTAAAAATCTCTTTTAAGAAGTCATCAGCTACCCCTTGTAGTACACGTAGCTGTCTGGGGAATTCAAAGATTTTAGCTCGAATAGCTTCATTACGCTCGTTGATCAGTCGACGGTTTAACATCTCTGTAAGTTTAGAAATTAAAGCGTGAAATTCTTTATTGAATGCATCGACTTGGGTATCTTTGTCTAAATCAAGCTCAAAGGTGATCCCCCAAACTTGCTCACATTCTTCCTCAGTAAGTTCGCCAAAGAACTCCCTGAATCCTTCAATTAAATCTACTTTAGAAAAAATAACATAGACAGGAAATGTCATACCAAGCTGGTTTTGTAGTTCTTGAAGGCGTTGTTTTATAGCTCGTGCATGAAGGTTTCGCTCAGTTTTGGTCTGACTCATAAGTTCAGAAATACCCATACTGATCATTACCCCATTTATAGGGCGTAATGGGCGATGTTTTCTTAGTAACCCGAGAAAGCCTTCCCATGCTCTAGAGTCGTGTTTAGCGTGGCTACTTTGCGTTGTGTAACGACCGGCGGTGTCGATTAATACCGCTTTATTGGTAAACCACCAATCACAATTGCGCGTACCACCAACACCATGCACTAAATCAACTCCAAGCTTATCCTTTAATGGGTAATCTAGGCCTGAGTTATGAATAACCGTTGTTTTACCTGCGCCAGGTGGACCAATCATGATGTACCAAGGTAATTGGTATATATTTTTACCTTTAAATAGTTTTACGTCTTTGAGTAAATCTATGGCTTCATTCATTCTGGTTTTTAAGGTGGTTATTTCTTCGTTAACTTCACTACTGTTTGCATCATTGTTATCTATTAACTCATCTGCCATTTTTTCATCACGTTTGCTTTGCTGCATAAGGCGATAAATTTTAGTCACAGAAAAAACAAGTAGTATCAATAAAATAGTTAGTAGTCTTGCTGCAACACCTGCAAGCGGTACATAATCTGCAATCGCAATTAGGGGACCACCAAACCAAATTAATAATGATAAGGCTAAAAAACCGATAATTAAAATAGCGGTTCGAGACGTTAGTGCGTAGGTTATTTTTTTAAATTTTTGTGAGAAACTCATTACAGCCTCATTAAAATAATAGATCGATTTCAATTCTGCGGTTTAACGACCGAGAAGCTGAATCTGAATTGCTGGCGATAGGCTCTGCTGCGCCCTTTCCTTCTGGCCATAGACGACCGCTCAAATTGGTACTTTTAGCCATTAAATTAGCAACTTGTGTTGCTCTAGCTAAAGATAGATGCCAATTAGAAGGGTACTTATCAGTACTAATTGGTAAGTCATCTGTATGACCTGTTATGAGGACTCGCCCTTTAGTTCCTTCTAGGCTTAACGCTAACTTTTCTAAAATAGGCTGGAATGAAGGGAGAAGTTGTGCGTCTCCTTGCTTAAACAAGTTTTCACTATTAATTGTAATGCGGATCCCATCGGAGGTTTTAGCAACGGCGACAATCCCCATTTTAATCTCTGTTTGCAACAACTGTTCAAGTACGCGTAATTGCTGATCTTTTTTATCAACAGTTTGGTTAACTGCTAAAGGGTGAATACCTGCTAGCTTTTCATTAATCTCTACAACATCGTTATTCAGCTTCATATTTATTGATAAATAGATCATCAATAATATGAGCCCCAATACCGAAAATATGACCCAAAGTGGAACTTGATTTCTCAGTTCAACACCCGCTGCTACTCTTTGCTTCCAGTTTGGAGACAGCTTATTGTTAATTGGCCCATTAAGTTGGTTTAATAAATGATAAAGTTGTGAACGATATTCTTCGATTTTTGTATCACCACCGGCACCTAGGCGATATTTACCTTTAAATCCTAAATTCAAGCAGTGATATTGCAACTCTAAAAATTGTTGATTTCTCTCTGGTTGAGCTAAGCCTGAATCAAGTAGCGTGTAAAAATATTCACCGCCAAAGGTTTCTTTATGAAAGGTAGAAAGTAGGCTTTCATCCGCCCACTCCATTGAACTCCATTTTGAGTTCAATACAGACTCATCAAGAATGGCGCACAAACAATAACGCGAATTATTGATCACCTCTTTTGATAAGTGCTGATTGCGAACTTCTACTTCAAATCGTTTGATAGCCTCAACACAACGATGTTTAAGCGCTGCAAGGTTACTCATTTCAAGCGATTGATTGATTGAAATTACAAGCGAAAAACAATCGGTTGCCGCTTCTAACAAAGGGTTTTTAAATATCGATACTTTGTTACTACCTAATAATTTTGCAGAAGGCGGCTCGACCGACATCACTGTTTTATCAGCATCATTTTGTGCAGGGTTGCTACTTGGCGTATTTCGCCCTAATCGACCTGGGCGAGGTTTGATAATGGTTTCGTCCATTGAAACTCTTCCTTTTAAAAAGTTAAGTTCTTATCGCCCAAAGGCTTAATTGTAGCTCAGGGTAGTTTCCTGAGAGGTGAATGGCAATTCCCCCACTGGAACGCAATTTATCCCAATGTTCACCATGCCTATTTAATTCAAAATAATGAAAACCAGCATGATAAGGAATTTGTCTTGGTGCTGTTGGTAAATTACTAATCGTAATACCTGGAATTTGGTTATTTACCAGATCTCGAATAGTTTCTACACTGCCAATTTTAATTTGTGAAGGTAGAATTTTTCTTAATTCTTCATGAGGCACACTTGCTTTAATTGCTAATACAAATTGGGCTGAATTAAGAATAGACTTATCTTTTAACGCACCAAAAGAAATACCAAATTTACTTTGCTCAAGTTTAATTTCAGTTGCTGTTTGCTCAATAACGTGGCTCAACGACTGATATAAAAAGTTAACCACTTCATTAAATACCTGCCCTAAATTAGTATGGTCATAATTGGGTAATTTAGGCACTCTCTTATTAGCAGTGCTGAAGGTTGATAACTCGCCCGCAAGCTCAATTAAACGACTGTAAAATACATTAGGGTGTAAACTATTGACACTAAGTAAGTTATTAAATATCGCATCATACTTATTTAATGTTTGTAGCATGATAAAATCTGCAACTGAAGAACTTCCTGCATAGCCCTGGCTGAGCCTTGCGGCGATGCTTTCAGCGCGTTGCTTTATCATTGAGCCTATTTCTCTGACTAGCCCTGATAAGGGTTTACATTGCCCTACTTTTAAAGATGGAGGAATATACTTTGCATCTAACTTTATTTGCCCTTCACTACTCACATCTATAATTCTAGCTAAAGGTAATACGATATAGCCTGAGTGATCATCAGACGACAACATCAATTTGCTATACACTTTCGCAACTTGAATAATTTCTTGAGATTGCGCTCCTAATAAATCATCACTCACTGACAGGTCATTGAGTTTATAACGAGTCACTGTATTATCGTCGGCTGAAGATATATTAATCCCGCTATTTTTTAGCGCAGGGATGGCAAGATAAACAACTTCATCAAAAACATCTTTATTAACCACCAGCGGTTCAGGTAGCGACGTTGATTGTGGCATATCTATTGGTAATAAGTCTGGAGTGATTGCTGATAATGCGTCCACGGCAAACTGCCCGCTGTTAAGTAATTCATTATCAATACTTATATCAATTATCCCCCATGGATCAGCAAGGTTGCCACTGCAAACTTGCTTGATAACATTGGAAATATATTTGTCTGCTTGTTGAAAGTGCTGAGGTCTTAAAAACATCCCTTCAGTCCAAGCAACACGAGTGTTATCACCCATTTTAAAAATCCTTTTTTATTGCTCTCTCATGTATGTCGCAATTGCTTCTACATTAACATTGATATCGTCATAGCCGGTAGGGTCAACTTCTATAACCGCTCTCCACCTTGCTTGGTCTATATTTCTATAAGCAACAACAACCCCAACGTAACGAGTATTACGATTAAGGCTCATTTTATATTGCTGCACAGAATCAGGCTGAAGTTCTAATTCATCTTTTTTTAATAAGTCAGGTCCGAGGATCTTTTCTGGTGTGTCGTACAAGCTAAAAAAGTCCTGCGTGTCAAAAATAGTTCTTGAGCTGAGCTCAAAAATTTTCATTACCACTGGAGAAGGACGTTCTGATGTATCTGGATTAACATTTTTAGATACATTAATGATCAGATCGGTAGAAGGGGGTACGATTTTATTCATCGTAGAACATCCCATTACCAAAAATAGTAAACTAAAACTCAATAAGTAGAGCTTAACTTTGTACATTATTTACTTTCCTTTCTAGTGCGTTTCTTTGATTCGATCGTTGTATGCCTTTAAGAAATCATCTGACATTGCCATGGCGCCTTTAGTGTTCACTTCCTGAGAAATATCATCATATAAACTTTGATATAATTTCCAGCATTTAGACTCTATTTGACCGGGGATAATTTTTAACACGTTAGAATTATCGTTTGCCTGTTGATTAATTTGCATGGGAGAAACCTGCGACAACATCCCTTTTAACACGCCATCTGCACCAGCGAGTAATGCATGCTCATGCTTACGTGTGTCTATAAAGCTTTCTTTAATAGATTCATTCGAAGACAGAAAGCTTGCACTATTTTTTATGAACAAGTTCTGAATAACGTCATCAATGTTGGCAGAAAATTTTAATGGATTGTTTTGCTCAGCCTGAAACATCGTATGATTCAATCTTAATTTGTTTTTTACAATAGCGCGTTGACGTAAAGATTCCATAAGCTCAGTGAGCAATAAATTAAGCCCTTGGCCCATTTCAAACCACAGCTTTTCATTATCTAATGAATTTTTAAGTTCATCTTTAATCCCCAACCCTTTTAAAAACGCATCTGATAACGCCTTGTCACTTTGAACCACGTTTTTTACTGGTGCAGACTGTATCTCAGGCTTATGCTCATTAGCGTGGCTACTTGAACGGGGGGGTTCTTGAATAGGCGCAGGGGTATCAACAGGTGCTGATGAATTGCTAACATTATTGCCAATGTCAAAATCATCGGTATTCATAAGGCGCGTTAATTCATCCCAGTCTTCCGGAATATGATTATCAGTTTGTTGCTGCGCAGTCACTGATATCTCAGGCATCGACTCATTCATAATCGAGTCATCGAATGAAGGTATAGACTGCTCAGCCGGTTGAGAATTTTGCGCAGCGAAAGCATCTACTGATTGAAAATGACTTGGAGCAGAATTACTCACATCGGCTTGTTGAGCTGATGTTAGCACCACACTGACTTGAAAATCGCCAATGGTTAACACGTCACTGTCTGACAAACGTTGTTTGTTGCCTTGACCGAGCGGCGCTACGGCAAAATTAATAAATAATCCATTGGTTGAATTATCGTATACGTAAAAAGAGTCACCTTCTTTTTCTATTATGCCGTGTTTACTTGAGATTATTTTTTCGGGATCAGGTAAGTGCCAATCGCACGCTTCAGAGCGACCAAAAGTTAATGAATCTGTTACAGTTTTAGTGGCTTCTATTTCAGGTGAAAGTCTGTGATAACTAGTGATGTTTAGTATCAGTTCCATTTGATAAGTCAGTCCCTTATATCATTATTGTGAACAGGATAAAGTAGAAGCGAAACTATTGTCAACATTGAAATTAACACAAGAAAATATTGCGCTATTGATTTTGTCTCTAAAACAAGACGTTTGATAAACAAATTATACAGCGATGAAATATTTTACCGTAATGCTTTATAACTAGACCGAAAATAGCCTTCTTAGAGACTCCTTCTAGCTTTAAACCGACTTTTTCAATTTACAGTAAGGGGAATTTACCAACAATAATATGTCATTCAGGCATTGCTATAATTGTATATTTTTGTAAAATACATGCTCATATCAGAGGGAAAATTGATAGATAAGCAGAGAATATTTACCTTTGTAATTATTTAACTTAACACAATAAAAGGATTTTTTATGAGCAGTACTAATGATCACAACGATAAAACTCAGATTGCTTCCCTAGACTCAAACGCAAAAAAAACGTCAAACATTCGCAAGCAAAATCTACTTGGCAAAAAAATATCTGGCCGCTATTTAATTGAAGAGCTGATTGGCCAAGGCGGGATGTGTTATATCTATCGGGCGCGCGATACTTTTTTAGAAAACGGTAATCGCTCAGAAGCATCGGTAGCAATTAAAGTACTTCAAGAAGAATTCTCAAGCTCTGAAGAAGCTATCTCACTACTAAAAGATGAAACAGCAAAAACGCAACAGCTTTCCCACCCAAGTATTGTCAAAGTGTACTCAGCAGACTCTGACGGCGATCTATATTATGTCACTATGGAGTTAATTGAAGGGGAAACACTAGAACAAATTATTAAACGAAACAAACCCTCTGGCTTAGCGTTTAAAAAAGCAAAAATTATTTTAAAGCAATTAACTGACGCTCTTGTATATGCCCACTCGCGTGGCGTCATTCATAATGACCTCAAGCCTTCAAATATTATTTTTGATTCTAACGGTAACCTTAAAGTACTTGACTTTGGTATTGCCAAACACAAAAGCTTAGACGATCAATACGCTGTAAAAAATGACAGTGAACTGGCAACAATTGGCGGCTACACCCCAACATATGCAAGTCCTGAACAATTAAAGGGTAGTGAAGCATCAGTAAAAGACGATGTATTTTCTTTTGCATGCATTGCTTATGAACTTCTCAGCAGTAAACACCCATTTAACCGTATTGCTGCAGATAAAGTTCCTAAAAACACAACAGTGAAAAAACCAAGTAACTGCCCTATTCTTTTGTGGAACAATTTAAATAAAGCATTAGTTTTAAATGCGAATCAAAGGCTTGAATCATTAGAGCCCATTTTAAAAAGTCTTACAACAAACTTAAACCCTGCTATTTTTGCTACAGCAGCGAGTATAGCCATTATTGCTTTGATTACGCAAAACTATTACTCAAACTCAGATAATACTAAACAATTACAGGCACAACTCGATAATGCCAAAGCAATTAATCAACAAGTAGAAGCGTGGATGTCTTGGCAGGGGCCAACAATTTTAAACAAACTTGAACAAATCCCGCCACAATATGAAGTGCTTAAACAAGGGTTACTAAGATCAAACCAGCAAAGCATATTAGAGAGCTTTAACGATGAAGCTAATCAGTTTAATAATATCGCTGGTCGTAAATTTAAAGATTTCGATAAAATTATAGCCGTTTACTCTGATGCATTAAATTATTACCCTGACTCAGAAAAACTATCAATGCAATTAGAAAGTGTGCTTAGGGAACGCCAATCAATTATTTTTGATATTACAGCCAGAATCGATTTATTACTCGAACAGTCGCGTTATAACGAGGAGCAGCCAAATAGTATTGCCCACTTGATTTTTGACTTAAAAGAAGTTGATAAAACTTACCGTTATCAGCCTACAGATCTTCACTTTGATAATTTTACAGTTGCGTTAAATACCGCGATAGAAAGTGACGATGTGATCACCCAAAAAGTTCTCTTAAACGTGGGTAAAATCGTTTTTACAAACAACAAAAAAGCGGATGAGTTACTAGCAAATTTAATGCAGCGAGAATCTGCTATTAATGCATTAACTGCGTATCAGCAAAAGATTAATTTAGGCGAACAGGCAGACTTTCCTCGTGCCGATGCCGTGGTGTTTTATGGTCCTAAGTTTCAACGATTCTCTGCTCAGTTAGAAACAATAGAAGATCATAAAGCTTTAATGGAATTCGAAGAATTTATTAAATCTGAATCAACAGCATTACCGGATGACTTCTCACTTTTAATTTCGTTGAGAAAAGAATTGTCGAGACGTTACATCAGTACAGCAAACGATTTAATGAAAAAAAGAATGTATAAAGCCGCTGAACGTTTAGTTGAAAAAAGTGAAGCGATTACTCAGTCGTTAGACAAAATGCTCTAAAAAATGCGTTTATTTATTGTTTAAAAATAACACAGCAGTGATTGAATAACGATTGCATAGCTATTAGACTAAAATCAAAATACAGACAACAAAGTCAAGGACGACGAGTGCATTCATATCATCATACACTCCGCCAAGATTTTACATATTTAGACTTTTTATAATTTATGGAGTACCTATGAAAAATTTAAGCTTGCTAGCTGCAGCACTCATACTCACTGGCTGTTCAGCAACATCTAAAACAAACAAAACTGAAGATGTTGTTATTGAGCCAACTCCTCAAATGAGCGAAGAAAATGCACCAATATCACTTACGGTTATCACTAACCCAGCCGACTCTAGAGTTCGTATAATGAATATAGTGCCTGTGTATCAAGATGCTATTGAACTAGATGCAGGTAAATATGATATTGAAGTAAGTAAGGCAGGTTATATTACTTATAGAAAATGGATAACGGTTGATAAAAAAACTATCTTAACCATAGAGCTCGATGAAAAACAATCAAGTCAATCTGCGCAATAGACTGTTTAATGCAGTAAAATGCCTTTTTAAATAAAGGCATTTTAACATTAATAATAAACATACCAAATATAACCGCCCAAGCTTAAATTCACCGCTATACACAACCACAATACCACTATAAATACGCGCTTTTTTGACTTATGTCGTAAAGCTTGCTGCGCGATAAGTGCGCCTGGCCACCCTCCTAATAGAGCACAGAGATATAAATGTCGCTCAGGTATACGACTTACTTGTTTACGATTCGACTGCACTGCTTTTCGTTTATCCCAGGCATAATATAAAAAAGTAATACCACTGAGTAATGAAATATAGATCGGTATGAACATCTCAATTTTATGATTTAAATAAGCAAGCCATATTGCAGCTATAAACATACTCGAAAATATAATTAAGGTACTTTTTATCAAAAATAATCGCCTATAATGAAAATAATTAAAAAACACTTAGGTTAAATTATGACATATTTAAAGGCCGCGATGCTGCTGTTATCACTATCTATATTTAGTATTCAAGCAAATAATGAAGCAGACTTACTAGCGCCAGAACTTGCGATATTTACGCCTTACTTAGGCACATGGCAAGCGGATTTCAATACCGAAACAGGTCAGCCAAGCATTCAAGATGTCAGTAATTGGCAGCGCGCACTTAATGGTAAAGCCATTCGTACTTCACACTCGATTAATGAGGGTGAGTATGGAGGGGAGTCAATGATTTTCTATGATCGTAAAAAACAGTCACTGGTTTTCTATTACTTCACAACAGCTGGTTTTTATACTAAAGGCGTCATGAAAGTGCTGAGCCCAACGCAATTTGTGGCTTACGAAGATGTTACTGGTAGCAAAGAAGGGATCACTAAAGTTAAATCAACCAGTGAATTTAAAGATCAACAGTTTGTTGTTTCTACCTCTTATTTAAAAAAAGGAGAATGGACTAAACCGGAACAGCGTATTTATACTCGCAGTACAAAAACCGTTAAATTTAAGTAACTTTGGTCTTAAAACTCAAAAGGCAGCCTAGGCTGCCTTTGTTATTTATAAAACCGCTATTATTTTGCGAATTTTTTAAATGGTTCGTCAACGGGTGTATCAGCTAGGTGATTAGTGTAATTGCTCATTACTTTTTGCGATAAACCAACAATTATTTCTAGCAGTTGCTGTTTACCGTAACCTACTGCAAAAAATTTCTCAATTTGCTCATTGCTAATTACGCCGCGATTACGTGTCATTGCAAGCGTTGTTTCACGAAGTACTTCAAGTTTTGCATCTGCAAGTGGCGTTTCATTAACCAATGCATCAACAATACCTTGATCAACTTTCATTGAAGCGGCAATTGCGCTGTGTGCTGGTACACAGTAATGGCATTCGTGCTCAACATTAATTGACTGCCATACCACTGTTAGCTCTTCTGCGTTAAACGATGTTTTTTGAAATAAGTCGTGCAGTACTTGGTAGCCTTTAAGAAGCGTAGGTGCTTCTGCCATTACTGCATGAAGGTTTGGCACCATACCAAATGCTGCTACTGAATCAGCCATAAGCGATTTTGATTCTTCAGGTGCGTTGTCTTGAGTATATAACGTAAATTCTGCCATGTTCTGCTCCAATAAATTAATGTAATTAACTAACTTCGAAACACATACTATTTGATTTTGAGCGACTGCTCAAGTTAAAATTGAACAGTCGCTCAATTTAATAGAAACTATTATGGCCAATAAAGTTAAATTTGAACGCGAGCAAGTTGTTCGTGCCGCTAGTCAATTATTCTGGGAGAAGGGCTTTCATGCTACATCCACTCGCGATTTACAAGATGCAATTAACATGCGTCCTGGCAGCATTTATGCGGCATTTGGCTCTAAGGAAGGTTTATATTGTGAAGCGATAAAAAACTATGCCAAGCAAATGCAAAGCTTAATAAATGAGCGTTTAGTATCATGCAGCAGTATTCTTGACGCACTTCAAGATTTTGTAGAGTATGTTGTTATCTCCTCAAAAAGTAATACTCCAAGTGCTATCTGCATGTTAGTAAAAGCTAATAATGAGTTCATTGAGAAAGACAGTTATCTTTACCAAATCAGTGTAGAGCTAATGATAGACTTTGAACATTACCTTACTGAACTATTTACACTCGCTATAGCTGATAAAGAGCTAAGCGGAAATATTGCCGCTATAGATTATGCTCGTTTTTTCCAAATACAATTTACTGGCTTACGTAATTATTTTAATCGACCAAACGTCGAGCATTTAGCCAAACCAATGATCGAAAACATGTTTTCACTCATGAAAAGTCTTTAGCCGAAAATAAAAGGCAGCTAATCTAAATTAGCTGCCTTTTTAATTTAAAAACAAAGTTCGACGATTAGGTTTTTAATTTATTAAGTTCAGAGTCTTGCTGCGCAACCAGTTTATTCAGCTCTTCACTGCTGTCGCCTGCCTGAGCAGATAAATCTGAAAGCTGTGAGGCGGCATCAGAAATTATTGTCAAGTTGCGATTTATTTCTTCGGTAACTAGGCTTTGTTCTTCTGCAGCCGTTGCGATATGGGTAATTTGATTGGTTATTTCATCTACTTTCACAACCACACTGTGCAGTGCATCAAAAGCCGTTGAGGTTTCATCTACTGCAGTTTCAGCGCGTACTACACCTTTTTCAATAACAGTTGATGCATTACCCACTTCTGAAAGTAAGCTGTCGATTAAACTACTAATGTCATCGGTTGATGAACGCGTTTTAGATGCTAAAGCTCTAACCTCATCAGCAACAACGGCAAAACCACGTCCGTGCTCCCCTGCTCGCGCAGCCTCAATAGCTGCGTTTAGCGCTAGTAAGTTAGTTTGTTCAGAGATAGTTCGGATCACATCAAGTATTTGGGTAATATCATTACTACGCGATGCTACTTTCTCTACCGCCTGATTAGCTTCTTTAATTTCCTCTGACATGGTTTTAACTTGCGTCATAGCTGATGATAAGCTCGATTCGCTACTTACCACTAGGGTATTAATTTCATCTGCTTGTTGCGCCGATTGCTCTGAAGCTTTTGCCACTTCAAGTGCTGTCGCGCTCATTTCGTTCATTGCAGTAACCACACTTTCAATTTCTTTAAACTGTGCTTGCACATTGTGCTTGGTTTCTACCGCAATGTTCGAAGTAACCTCACCTTGGTGCTTGGTTTGATCTGAGACCGCTTTTAGCTCACTGATCAATTCACGAAGTTTTGATAAAAACTTATTAAATCCTCCCGCTAGTGCAATCAATTCAGCGTGAGTATCCACATGCAGAGTTTGAGTTAAATCGCCTTCAGAGCTTGCTAAGTTGTCAACGCGTTCCTGAATTTGCTGCAGTGGCGCTACAACACTACCTACAACGAGCTTCATTACTATAAATGCCAATACCGCAATCACAGTACCGGTGATCAAAATAATCACACCCAGCTCTTTTGCTGCCTCAGACATGCCTGCAGTTAATTGAATTGGCCCCTCAAAAGCAAGTTCCGCGGGTACTTCAATTAGCAGCATCCATTTCACATCAGCAAGCTTAATTTCAATTGGGTAAGACACCATTATTTCTGCGGCTTGCTTGTTAATTCCTTTAGTGCCTTTTAGTGCTTTGTAACTTTCATAACTTTTAGCGCTAACAGCTTCTTTCAGTGGACGGCCTAATTTTTCTTTATAATGACTGGTACCAACAATTAAGCCCAAATGGCTAAGTAACGTTACTTTTGCTTTGCCATTGTAAAGCGCATTTGAAAGCTCTTCTGTTAACTTTTGAAATACAGGTAAGGTAATATCAGCCCCAGTTACACCAACAAACTTGCCTGATTTAATAACGGGTACAACAAGTGAAGTCATCATTTCTGAGTAACCCGGTGTTATCTCATATAAGTAGGGTTCCATAATGCATGGTTTTAACTTGTCTTTAGCACACAAGTACCACTCGGCCTCACGTAAACCAAATTCATTTATTTTATCCGCGTATTTTTCTGCCGCGTCTTCAACGACCTGTTGTTCAACCAAGCCATTACTGTTTTTAGTGAAATAAATTTCTAATGTTCCAGCACCGGCAACAGAGTGATCATAGCCTTGAGTAAATTCGCTATCTTTACCATCAAAGCCGTTTTTTTCAAACTGAGAATATATAGAAGAAATAACATCGTTACTTTCTAATAACGAGCGATTTAAAGAAACAACTGAGTCACGTTCTATTGAGGCTTTGTCGGCATCTTCTAAAATGCTACCAAGCGAAAAGGGTATTCGGTAAGCTTCATTAATAAAGGCAGCGATTTTCTCACCATAGGCGGCTGCATTTGCTGTTAATCGACCATCCACCTCATTTACAATTAAAGTTTCGGCCTCAGCAGAAGTATTCGCATTACTCGATGAGAGTTTAGACCAGAGTATGCCTGAAAATAGTACCACAGTTAAAAGTATACTTCCGACGCTTATCCACAATAACTTTTTTGCTAACGCTATTTCCCGCATTTATAACTACCTTGCTTTACTTATTTATTTTTTAGTTTAGACCAATTTAAATAACATTTTATTAAATGTTTTAAATTAGCCTGAATAACGTAACCTCATAACCAACTACCATTTAACTTTGCTCATTTCGCCGCTGGGTTATTAGCACAACAACAAGCAAACACCTATCCACAGGCAAGGCTTTAATCCATATAGTTTATACACTAATCATGAGAATACTGTTCCAACCAGTCGGCCAGTTGCATCAGCTATATAATATAAAATGTTACCGTATCACTTTTACAGATTTATCAATTAAGATAGCTATCTAAAGAGGTATTGATTGCCAATGTGGCAAAAAATCAGCAAACTCTCCGATAACAACTAATCTATCGGCCGACTTTCTTGTTACTTTAGGGGTTTTTGTGTATGGGTCAACAAGCTATTCCTGAGCGAGCCATAACACCGCTTATCCACTCATGATAGCAATGGTAAACTTCATGACTAGGGTCTGTTGACCTTTCAGGGTTAAATTTTCAGTCATTTGGGTATTAGCAGAATGTTAAGCATTGAGTCGCATTCAATAGCAGCCTTTTCCTGCAACACTTTCACTACAGTTATTAAACTTCTATGCCTTGAGCCAAATTACAATAAGTGTGGATATGTTTTAGCACCGCTGGTAACGCCGTTATTTTACTAAATTCAATTTTAAGTGAATCGAGTACAGCACTCACTGTTGTAAAGTGGAATTATCTATTTTTTCAATTCATGTTGAGTTTTAGAGGTATAGTAGCAAATAAAAAAACACGCGATGATCACTCATGACGTGTTTTTATAAACCATTTAAAGGGATAGATTAAATAACTGAAAGTTCTACCTCAATATTGCCGCGTGTTGCATTTGAATATGGACATACTTGATGCGCTTTATTTACCAGCTCTTGGGCGGCTGTTTTATCCATACCACCTAATGACACGGCCAGTTTTACCGCAATGCCAAAACCGCCATCAATGGCACCAATAGATACCTCTGAGTTAATGTAAGTATCGCTTGGTAAAGCAACTTTTACGCTACCGGCTACAAATTTAAGTGCGCCAATAAAACACGCTGCATAACCTGCTGCAAATAATTGCTCTGGATTAGTGCCCTGCCCATCGTCACCACCTAACCCTTTAGGCGTTGATAAGTTAACATCTAAACGACCGTCATCTGATTTAGCAACGCCTTCACGTCCGCCTGTTGCCGTTGCTTTTGCTGTATAAGCTACATTTTGTAATACATTCATAGTGAACTCCTAAGATTTAAAATTTTCAAATTAATTACTTTGCACGCAAAATAATAAGGCAATTAAATTCTTATTGCAATTACTTTGCATGCAAATTAAAATAAGCTATCTTGAAATGAAGGGTAATGCGATGTCGTTTGAACAGTTAAAATTAAAAAATCAGTTATGCCATCGTTTATATATGGCGTCTAACAGCATAGCCCGTGCCTATCGGGAGCCTCTAGCAGAGCTTAACCTTACCTATCCTCAGTATGTTGTTATGATGGCGCTGTGGGAACAAGATGAAGTAACCATCGCTGAGTTAATAGATAAAACCGCAATTGATGGTGGCGCGCTTACTCAAATATTAAAAAAGATGACCAGCAAGTCATTGCTTAACGTTATAAAGGACGAACACGATAAGCGTAAGCGTTTGGTGCAATTGACTCACACCGGCCAATCTTTAAAACTTAAAGCTGCTGATATTCCAAAAACAATTTTCTGTAAATTTGACAGTATCGACACTAACCAAGCACAGCAATTAATGCAGTTACTCGATTTAATCGTTAGCGACTTAAGCACCCAGACTGAAGATGAAAGTGTCGATGCTAAAGACAGTCCCAAGTTAGTGCAAACCTAGCGTAAACTTATCCAATGTGGTGCTTACGCTTTTTATAGTTTAGTTATAAAAAATTAACTTATTGATTATTATTCATAAAATATTCAATTAACAGTTGGCATACTTCTTCCTACTCCCTTAATGACGTTAGCAACACCAAGGAAAAACTTATGTCTAATTTATACAACACTCTTTATTTTTTATGGCGCTTAGATATCACAGTGTGGCAAGTAAATGAGCCTACAAATACGCATACCACCAGTGAAAAAGAACGAATGTACTCTCGTTGAACTATTTTTAAACAGACTTTGCAAGCTACCCCATAGCGTTGTATTGTAAAAGACTATTTAATTGGCTAGTGGAACGTATATGCATGCTTTAGAAGTTAATTTTGACGGCTTAGTCGGCCCTACTCACAACTACGCAGGTTTGTCGTATGGTAATGTTGCTTCGTTAAATAACGCGGCGAGTTTTTCAAATCCGCAAGAAGCTGTATTGCAGGGCCTGGCTAAAATGAAAGCCATGCACGATAAAGGCTTAACCCAAGGGGTGTTTGCTCCTCATGCTCGCCCTGATTTAAATGTATTACGCCGTTTAGGATTTACTGGCAACGAGGCGCAAGTCATTAATAAAGCTTTTAAAGCCGACCCTATTTTGTTACGCGCCTGTTACTCAGCCTCTGCCATGTGGACAGCTAATGCTGCTACAGTATCTCCCTCCCCTGATACCAACGATGGCAAAGTACACTTTACTGCGGCAAATCTTAATAATAAATTTCATCGTTCATTAGAGCCAAATACGACGACACGTTTGCTTAAAGCAATGTTTAGTAACGAACAATACTTTGCACATCATACACACTTACCTGAGCAAGGTTTTTTTGGTGATGAAGGTGCAGCAAACCATACTCGTTTATGCGACAGTCACGGTGAAACAGGTTTAGAGTTATTTGTATTTGGTGCAAGTGCCTTTAACAGTCAACTTGTTAAGCCAGCTAAATTCCCAGCAAGGCAAACATTGGAGGCGTCTGAGGCTATTTGTCGATTGCATAATATAAAAGATACCAGTCAAATATTATTGCAACAAAACCCTGATGTGATTGACCAAGGGGTGTTCCATAATGATGTAATTGCTGTAGGTAACGCCAATGTTTTACTTTGCCACCAGCAGGCGTTTTTAAATCAAACGCAAGCACTAGACGATATCCGCGAAGCCTACGTAGGTAACAAACAGCTGTATATTATTGAAGTGCCAACCAGTAAAGTGAGTATTCAAGATGCTGTTAGTAGTTATTTATTTAATAGCCAACTGGTTAGCATGAATGACGATGCAATGCTGCTCGTTGCCCCACAAGAATGCCAGCGCAACCCTGCTGTAAAAGCGTATATTGAAGAGCTAATTGTTGCCGATAATCCCATAAATCAAGTGCAGTTTTTTGATTTGCGCCAAAGTATGCAAAATGGTGGTGGGCCCGCTTGTTTACGTTTACGCGTGGCGCTTAATAGCCATGAATTAGCAGCAGTAAACCCTGATGTTATTTTAAATGACGAAAAATATACCCAATTATGTGACTGGGCTACTCGCCATTACCGCGATAAACTCGGCGCTAACGACTTTGCCGATCCAGCTTTACTAACCGAAAGTTATCAAGCGCTTGATGAGTTAACCCAGTTGCTTAGTTTAGGATCAGTATACCCATTTCAACTAGAAGCTTAATTGCTTTGCTACTTTAAGGGCTTGATAATACGTTCAAGCTCTTAACGCTAATCTCTTTAAATTCAATTGAGGTTAAGTTTTTAACCTTATACTTGCACCTATACTCAATTATTCAAATACATATAACTCTATTTGCTAGATCCTGACAGTGCGTTTAAGCGATATCCAATCCTAAAAACACTTATTTAAATGAATCTTTACAATCAAGCTTGGCAGAATTCCATAAAAGGAGACAAACCATGACAACACATAAAGTAATTTTAATTACCGGCGCATCAAGCGGCATTGGCGAGGCGACCGCTAAAACATTAGTTAACAATGGTCACAAAGTGATATTAACTGCGCGCAGTGAAGACAAACTCAATAAACTAGTTGACGAGTTAGGCCATGAAAACGCATTTAGCGTTTCAGCCGATGCCACTGAATTTAATGAACTTGAAAATGTGGTGAGTAAAGGCGTTGAAAAATTTGGCCGATTAGACGCGGCATTTGCTAACGCAGGCATGGGTGTTTCATCAGCTGGCACAGAAAACGGCGACCCTGAACAGTGGTCAGCCATGGTTGACCTTAACATTAAAGCGTTGTTGTGGACCGCAAAACTCACTTTGCCTCATTTACGTGAAAACCAGGGGCATTTTATTTTAACAAGCTCTGCAGCAGGAAGAAGACCCATTGATGGCTCTATATATGGTGCCACTAAATGGTTTGCTCATGGCTTTGGTCAAAACCTCGCAGAGGAAATGAAACCATGGCATGGTCGCTGTACCACTATTG
This sequence comes from Pseudoalteromonas sp. 3J6, assembly GCF_903995135.1. GTDB lineage: Bacteria > Pseudomonadota > Gammaproteobacteria > Enterobacterales > Alteromonadaceae > Pseudoalteromonas. The sequence goes on from NZ_LR877185.1 coordinate 2,060,549, forward strand.
CCCCAGGCATGGTAAATACGCCTTTTTTTGATGAAGCAAAACCCGATAAGCTCGACCCACAAGATGTGGCCGATGCGGTATTATTTGCTATTGAAGCTAATCAGCGTAATAGCGTACGCGAAATCTATTTAATGCCCACCAACTAACAAGTTAATCCAAAAGGCCAATACTTATTGGTCTTTTCTCTAAAAGTGCTTAATTGTGCTTTGTTGAAATTACTTTCGACTAAATCAATGAAAAGTCACGCATTGAAACCTCCCTTACCATGCTAAATCTCAACTTTATGTCTATTATATAAGTAAAGTAATTCAATAATCGGAACCCATTTAATGGCTCCTCATAAAGCTAATAATATGTCTGCCCATCAATATGTTACTAATGATCCGTTGCACCAACTATTCGATGCAGTCGATTCTGTATCAGTACAAGGTTATGATGAGCAACGACGTGTAATTTATTGGAATAAAGGCAGTGAATTGCTTTATGGGTATTCACACCAAGAAGCCATTGGCAAAAAGCTTGAAGATTTAATTATACCCGCACCAATGCGAGAGCCTGTTATTGAAGCACATAGTAATTGGATCAAGGATGATATTGAAATTCCCGCCTCAGAACTAACCCTTAAACATAAAGAGGGTAATGATGTAGCTGTATTTTCAAGCCATGTTATGTTTACTAATCAATATAATATCAAACAAATGTATTGTATCGATATTGACCTTTCAGAAGTCCACAAGGCACAAGCAGAAGCCACATTTAATGCCAATATGTTGAAGACTATCTTTGAAGCCATTCCCGACTTATTTTTTGTACTAGAACAAAATGGCACTATTACAGACTATCACGCAGGCAATAACAACGATCTTTATATTCCACCCCAGCAGTTTATTGGTAAAAAAATGATTGATGTACTGCCCAAAAAGGTAGCGAAAAAGTTTCAGATTCATATTGAAAAAACAATAGCACAAGACAATATTGTTAGATTTGAATACGAATTAAGCATGCCTGAAGGCGTAATTTATTATGAGGCAAGGTTGCGCTTACTGCCCAGAAAAAATCAAATCATGGTGATTATCCGTGATATTAGCGAACCACACCGCTCAGCAGAATTGATCCGCCATCAGGCTCATTTTGATAGCTTAACCGATTTGCCTAATCGCTTTTTATCTTTAGATCGTTTGTCACAAATATTAATAGAAGTACAAAAAAATCATGAAAAAGCCGCGGTATTTTTCTTGGACCTTGATGATTTTAAAAAGGTAAATGACTCTTTGGGTCACGAAATCGGAGATAAATTATTAATCGAAGCCGCACATAGATTACAGCAAACACTAAAGCAAAATGACACTGTAGGTCGATTAGGGGGTGATGAATTTATTGTTTTAATATCTAGTTTAAACGATGAAAACGACGCTTTAGCGATTGCTGAGCGATTGCTTCAAGCATTTAGAAAGCCCTTTAAATTGGCAGGCAGAGACTTATTATTAACATTAAGTATTGGTATTGCTATTTCCCCTAAAGATGGCACATGTTCTTCGGTATTGTTACGTAATGCCGACACCGCTATGTATCAAGCAAAAGCGATGGGCCGCAATACCTCCTCTTTTTTCACCCCGCAAATGAATGTTGCAATGCGTCGGCGTTTTGAAATAGAAGAGCAAATGCATGGAGCACTGGAGCGAAACGAATTTGAGCTTTATTACCAACCGCAAATAGATGTAAAAACAAACACCATCGTTGGCGCTGAAGCTTTGCTACGTTGGCATAATATTGTGTTAGGGGAAATTATCCCTGATGAGTTTATTCCCATTGCAGAGCAAACAGGCTTGATTGCGCCTATTGGTGTATTTGTACTGCAACAAGCCCTTCGCTTTTTAAATGAATGGCAATCAATTAATAAGCAAAACTATACCATGGCGATTAATTTATCACCGCGGCAATTCAGAGACCCAGAATTAGTAAATATAATTAAGCGTACTCTGCATAAAAACAGTATTAGCAATGCATGCTTAGAGCTGGAAATTACTGAAGGAGTACTGATGAATAGTCAAACCTCAATTCGTGACGCCTTATTACAAATTGATGAACTGGGCATAAAACTGTCAATGGACGACTTTGGCACAGGGTATTCATCATTAAGTTACTTAAGAGAGTACCCCTTTGATGTGCTAAAAATTGACCGAAGCTTTATCACTGGGATAACAGATAATAAAGCAGACTGTAATTTGGTAAAAGCAGCCATAGCTATGTCACACAGCCTAGAAATAAAGGTTGTTGCGGAGGGGGTAGAAACCAAAGAACAGCTAGATTTACTTAACGAGCTAAACTGCGATATTGCTCAGGGATTTTATTTAAGTAAGCCCTTGCCCGGCGCCAAACTGCTCAATTTTTCATCGCGTTACTGCAAAGCGACTTAAAAGCACTTTAGTTAAAAAGTGCTTTTACAGCTGCGAGTTAGCTCATAATTTTAAAAAGTAGATCGCGTACAGTTGCAGGTTCAAATGGTTTATCACAAATGGCATCCACACCGGCTTGAGCAATATTAGCCAAATGAGTATCGTTGGCCTCTGAGCTCACCATCAGAACTGGAATATGTGAGTACGTATTCGACTTTCGAACGGTTTCAGTTAATTCTTTACCATCCATTTCTGGCATATTGTAATCTGTAACAATTAAATCAAAAGATTGATTATTAAGCATTTCAATCGCTTGTTTACCGTCTTCTGCCTCTACAGGTTCAGGAATACCCATTCCCGCTAATACACGTATTATATGTTTTCGCGCAAAACGACTGTCATCAACCACCAATACGCGAAGTAAAGTGACATCAAAGTGCTCTAGCTCCACCTCTTGCTCGCTAATAATATCCAGAGTCGCTTTAAGCGCACGAGTAATTTCGTCGGCATTAAACGGTTTAGGTAAAATAGCTAATACGCCCGATTGCCTAAGTTGCTCTAAATGGCGCTTATTACGCTCGCTCGACACTAGCATAAACGCCTGCTGCTCAGTGTTGCTGTTACTGCGTATAGCCTGTAATAAAGAGTCTGCAGTACCGTCACTAAAATACATACTACTGATCACTAAATCAGGGGAGTAGCTTGATAAAGCAGCCAGCGCATTTTCTTGAGTGCTGGCCGTTTCAATTTGTGTAACACCACACTGAGCCAGTGATTTTTTTATTAGCTTTTGCTGCACTTCAGAAGGCTCAACTAATAAGATAGATAAGTTAGCTATTGCCGTTAAATCACTCATTTCAATCCTGTTAATATTAATTAAATAATTTTTATAATGCTCATTATAAAGTAATAACCTACAAGAAAAAGCTAAAACCGCAACAACAGGGCATGTTTACCCTAATCTACTCTTAAAAACGGTAGTTTATGCCCGCATAATAACGCCTTCCCGAATAGCTTGAGTTTAATAACCGAGATTCTGTATCGTTACCTAGGCGCTTTACCGACTCAGATTTCGTTAAATTAATCACAGCAGCTGTTAGGCTCAAGTCTTCTAATAAAGTAATTGATGCATTTACATCAACTTGCTCGTATGGGTCTTGATACACGTTTAAACCACTATTTAAACCCAACACGGTTTCACCGCGTTTGTTATAAGAAGCACGAATATTAAAGGCATCACCCTCATAATATATCGAGGTATTGTACTGGTACTTAGCGCTGCCAATTAACGGCGATTTACCAAACTCTTTACCATCTACTTCTACATCGGCCTTATTGGTTTTGTTATAAGTGTAGTTTGCGTAAAAACCAAAACCACTATCAAAGGCATGCTGTATAAATACTTCAGCCCCTTTAGATACAGCATCAGTGCCATTGCCTACAGTGGTATATGGCGACACAGTAATATTTCCTGCCTCAACTATGCCCTCTTTACCTGCAAAATCTTTTTGTACGTCAATAACTAAGGGAACAACAAAGTTATCAACCGTTTTATGAAACAGCGCTAAACCAACAGCAGAGCCTTCGCTGTAATAATATTCAATAGATAAATCAGCTTGCACCGACTCAAAAGGTTTTAAGCTTTTATTACCGCCACTACCACTAAAACCCGGAATTTCATTAAATTCAGCTCTGTCGTCGGCCCACTCATCTGAAACAAACGTAATGCGTTGTTGTGCGCCTAAATCGGCATAATCAGGGCGAGACATTACTTTTGCAATCGCGCCGCGCACAACAATATCTTCGCTTGCATCCCATGCAATATTAAAGCTAGGTAAAATTTGGGTATCGGTATTCTCTTGAGTATTGAGTTGATAATCTTCAACAAATCTATCGTCTCCGGTTACCACCTCCCCGCTTTCATCGTCAGTATGATCCAGCAAATATGTGTACAGATCGGTTGATGATGTCATGGTTTTCGTGCGAACAACACGTACCCCTAAATTACCGCGCACGCTATCAAATTCAAAATCACCTTGTAGATAAAATGCCGCTATTTGCTCTTCAATATCATAAATGAAATTATCCTCTTTACGCGTATACGGCACATAATTACTGGTCACAATATCGCGGTATTTATCCCAATCAATGCCGGGCATTTGATTTATATTAAAACCACCCGCAATATTACCTTCGTTGATAAACACATCTTGTGCTAGTGGCATACCGTTATTCCACTGGTAACTATCAAAGCGTGTGATCCCACCCTCACTGGCTTCTGCTGCGGCAATATCAAAATTAGGATCTAAAAAGAAGGTATTACCGGTTTCGCGGTGAAGCGAAGCTTCTCGATACTTAACCCCAGTTTTAATTGTTCTTAAAATGCCCCAATCGGTATAAATATCAAAATCAGCTTGGTAGTAATCTTCTTCAAGTTCACTACGCACAAAACTTGAATTTGACGAACCCGGATCGCGCCCACCACCCACACCATTGAGTAAGTTAGCTAACGTATTTGGATCTATATTTAAACTAATATCGTTCTCATTAATTTTCCAACCCGCTGTTTTAGCGGCATTTTCTATGCGGTTTTCATTTTCACCCGCGTTAGAACTTTTATAAGCTGCTTCCCAACTCTCTTTCGGGCCACCTTCAGAACGTGTATTACCCGCCACAAAACGGGCTTTGAAGTAATCACCTTCGTAGGTTAAGTTGAGATCAAAAGTGTCAGAGGTTGACTCTTCACGCACATAGCTGCCTCGCATCCACGGCAATTGCATATCATTTTCTATGCCACTTGCAGCTGCATCAAATTGCATTCCATTAACTATCGTGCTCGACTCATCCAAACTTACATCGGTTAAAAAGTCAGGATTTAAAGACCACTCAGGTATATCAATCACCGATTCAGTTCTATTTTTATCAAGTGAAAATCCAAAATAGTTAAAACCAATTTCTACTCGGCTAGTTGGGCGCCACTGCGTGCTAAATTGTATCCCTTCTCGCTCACGTAATTCGTTTACAATTGAACCTCGAACCACTTGAGGAAACCAGACATTGTCATAATTATTGCCTTGAGAATCGCTTACTGAACCCCACTGATTATTATTTTCAATCGGTGCGCCATTAACATCAACCGGGTTATCACCGGCAAAGCGCCACACATTTGCATCGGTGCCACCCGAAAGAGAGCGGTTAGTGCGTGTTTGTGAGGTATAACCAAACAACACACCAAAAGTATCAGCATCGTTCTTCCAAGAATAAAGTGCGGTTACTTGGGGCTCATATTCTTCAGTTACATCGGCATAAGTGCTTTCAATATTAATCACCCCTGAGTTTGCATCCATACTTAGCGGTTTACGACTATGCATTAATACCGTGCCGCCCACTCCACCTTCATCTAAACGTGCCTCTGGCGATTTATACACTTCCACACTTTCAATCATGGCTGAGGGGAGTAATGCATAATCAAACGAACGAGATGGCTCTCCTGGTGATGACGCAATAAAATTACCATTTAACTGAGAAAAGGTGAGTTCAGATGATAACCCCCTAATACTAACTGATGAGCCCTCGCCTCCGTCACGGTCAATAACCACTCCGGGTACACGTTGTAATGAGTCGGCGACGTTCTTATCAGGAAACTTACCAATGTCTTCAGCTGTAATCGCATCAACCACAGAGCTAGACAAACGTTTTATATCTAAATTAGCCACCATACTGGAACGAATACCACGCACCTCTATTACTTCCATATCTTTACTTTTTAATGCTTTATCTTCAGCTTCATCCGCATATGCGTGATTAAACACAGATAAAATAGAGATACACAGCGTTGATTTAACAAAACGTGGAAGTGAGTGAGCAGAGGTTTGAGTTATCCGATGAGCGGTCATAGTTTTAACAGTTCCATTTAAAATACAGTTAATACTTAAAGGTGAGCGTACCAAGGAAAGATGGTACGAAAAAAGTAGCTGTATTTTACATAACCAAGCTTAATAGCTTGTTAATGCAAACTGACGAATAAATGAATGCTATCTCAATAAGTAACCTACTCTAATAAAAGTAGGTAGTTAAGCCGCAAAATGGCTATTTAGCTGCTTAGGAAGGAGTAACTAGGCCAAACAACAAACACTATTATTTTTTATCACTAATAGCCTGAATATAATAACCTAAACTTGCATGAGAAAGTTCTCCCATATGACTGGTGACTAACTCACCTTGGCTATTATAAAACAAAGTGGTTGGTAAGCCCGCAGCACCTGATTCACGACTCACATTACTGCTTTGGTCAAAAAACACATGATTAAGGTCGAGTTGCTGTTCATTAAGGAACGCTTTTACCGTGTGTAAGTCTTCACCTTGATTGACAAACGCCACCGTAATATTTGAATTATTTTTTTGAGCAGCTTGTAGCACTGGCATTTCTTTTCGACACGGCGGACACCACGACGCCCAAAAGTTAATAACCACCGGCTTACCTTTAAAGTTTTGTAAGTTAACTTGCTGCCCTTGCATATTATGCACAACCGATTGCGGTAATTGCACACCCGTTTGATAAATAGACAGTGCAAAGTTAGGAATAACCATTGAACAAAAACCTACAAACCCAGCAATAGCGTAGTTTTTCATTACCGCTTTTTTACCGCGCGCATAAAACGCTAAAACAACTATACCGCTGAGCCAGCCATAATAACCAATAAAGCCGCCGTCGCTAATATTAAAAAGCTGCCACCAATTACCTTGATAAGCATCCCACATAGTAAACACAAACGCTAAACGCGAGACTAAAAAGCCCACCACAATTGCTTTAAAAACCGTATCTAAAATTGCTTTTTGTAATGGATGTTGGCGCGTCAATAAATAGGTAAGCCCCCAAAAAATGCCTAACCCTAAAAAAATAATTAACTGAGAAATGGAAATAACCAAAGGCCCAAGAGAAATACTTAACATTTTACGACTTCTTATAATGTATTTAAGTACCTAAAATAACGAGTACCAGCGTGAATTAAATACCAACAATAACATAATGTAAGCTGTACTGATTATTAATAACGCATAATAGGCGATGTATGCCAGCAGCAATACATAACCTAGTTACCTAATTAACCTTGTTGCTGTATGTACTCCAATGCAGTCATTTTTTTATAACTTACATTTGAGTGCAGTATATGAGTAGGTTCAGGGTCAACAATTTCAATTGGAATAGCATAATTACGTGCAATCTCTAGTGCCATTTGGGTAATGTTTACACTAAAAGAGGTACCCATAAATACCATTTTATCGGCATTCATCATTCGCTGCTGCGCCTCAGTAATACGGTATAGCTCGGTGTAATATTCATCAAATAACAGCACAAAGGGCTTTAGAGAATGATTAAGCTTAGGCTGGTTATTTTCAATATTGAATAGCTCCAGTAAAGAGCGATGTAAGTTGCTCTCATCAACATTATCCCAAGGAGTTGTTTGTGGTGTAATGTCATCGCCCTGATGATGAAATAAAGTCATTTGATCAAGCCGACCATGAATCACAATGTAATTTTTATTACCCGCCTTACCATCTAGCCCATCAATATTTTGGGTAATTAGGTTTTTGTCGCTTAGCCAACTATGCACCTCATTAGGACCATGATGACGATAGGTAGCAAAGCGATGATAATACCAGGCTAAAAACTCTCGCGGATTATTTTTATACATGGCACGAGTCGCCATTTCCATAGGCGTATAATTTTTACTACCAATGGTCCAAAAGCCATCTTCACCACGAAAAGTAGGAATACCACTAGCAGCACTCACACCCGCCCCTGTAATGTATAACGTATTCATAAAAATATTCCTGTTTACTTGCAAAGTTCAGCACTCGTCATCACAGCGTTTAGAACCCTTTTGATTTTTAGCCAGTAAATTAATTTGTGTAATTGCGCGTTCCATTTTAATTCGAGCTGAGCTATTAGCTGAGTGAACGGCTATTGCTGGCGGTACAAAGCCATCAATAAACACTGCCCGCTCAATCCAAAGTAAAACATCATAACCAGTGCCTTTATTGTCATTTCCTAAATCATGATCAAGGCTGAGCAGCTTTACTTTATCAGTCTTCAAAAGTTTAATCACTTCACTAGGCCAATAGGCTCATAACCAACCGCCTGGTGTTTCTCTTTCATCATCTAAGTATACGTTCATAGGTTTATCTCACTGAAAAATGTATTAAGACTCTGAAAGCAATAACTAACAACCCTTTAAGCTATATAATAATAGTTATTTTCCACATGGTGCTGGAGCTTGATTACGTATAAACGCTGGTATGTCAAAAATATCAGAGGGTTGAGGTTTGGCTTTAGCAGCTGGCGATTGTTCGGTTTCGCTACTAGGCGCTTTATTAAAAGGTTCAACAATCATCTTAGCGCTTGCACCAGTGGCGATGATCAACAGTTCATAATTCGTTGCTAAATTTTCAATTTTAGAAACACCACAAATAACCAACGCATTTGGGCTCACCTGCTGGCGCACTGTATCAGTAATAAGGTTATAGCTACCCAGTGAAATTTCATCCTTACAATTTACTTGTATTATCACACCCGTACTTGACGACATATCCACTTGATTAACTAACGGGTTATTAAGGGCACTATCAAGTGCAGTAGTAAGCTCGCTCTCATCATTGCATTTACCAACACCTAGTACTGCATCCCCCTGGCAATCCATAATTTTAGCGAAATCATTTAAATCAACGTTAATAAGCCCTTGAAAGCAAAGCATATCGATTAGTGACTTGATCAGTGAATGAAGTATTTGGTTGCTATGCTTAAAGGCATCGAATAATCCTATATCGTTACCAAGCACCTCAATCAGTTGATCGTTTGGGAGCGTAATAACCGCATTCGCATGTTCTTTTAGATCATTTAGGCCGGTTTGCGCTATATTACTTCTAAACTCACCTTCACTACTAAATGGTAGTGTAGCAACAAATATAATGGGTTTGCCTTGCTCACTAGCAAGCTCTGCAATATAAGGGCTAGCGCCAGTCCCAGTGCCACCACCCAACCCTGTTGCACACAGAATTATATCGCAGCCATTAATGAGTGTTAAAAGCTGCTCTTTACTTTCTTCTGCTGCTTGCAGCCCAACTTTAGGGTCGGCTCCGGCACCATACCCATGAGTGAGCTCAGCACCTATTAGTACTGCTTCATCACTCTGTGTATGTTCAAGTACCACTTTATCAGTATTAACACTGTACAAGTGCGCTTGTTCAGATTCACGTTGTTCAAAAATACTGTTGAGCGTGTTACAACCGCACCCACCAATACCAAATACACCGATTGATAAACCATCATTTTGCTGAATTAATTGAAACATAACACCTCCTTAACTTTTAAAGGAGCATAACAAACAGGTGCGTCAATTTTTGACGCACCTAAACAAGTTGGAGTTATTTATAGATGTTAGCGGCCGCTTTAAGCTTTGTAGTGATTCTTTGTCGCAACTTTTCAGGTTTAATAACCTCAAGCCAATGGGCACATTTAAATAGCTCATCGGTTAGTTGTTCAGTATCAATAGTTTGGTAGGTAAGTAATGCGCTTTTTTTATCAATACTTTGCTTGTCTGTCAGCTCACCAAGCTCAATAAACCCTTGATTAAAAGCAGAGTGACTAGGCACTTTCACAACTAACTCAATCGTTTCTTGCTTCATACCTTTATTAATCGCACTTCGTAACGATTTTAACTGCTCAGTGCTTGGCTCACGTCGTGTCTTTTGCAAAGTGTGTACATTACGAATGCGGTAAACCGGCATCTGGTAGCATTTATCGTGAATCTCTCCCACCATAAACTGCGCCATCAACACCCCGTCTTGCTCAACTATGTTGTAAAAACTTAACTCAGCAAATTTTAACCAATGTGCCTCACCGTAAAGTACCCTATAAAGCTCAGCACTTACAGCTCGCTTGTGCCTAATCGCATGCTCTATTTGCTTAACTAACTGAGTATCAACATTCACTTTTAACGAAGGCTTAGGATGGGTTGAAAGCCAGTTAGGCACATGGCCATTAAAACGTTTAAGCGCCTGCTCGGCTTTAATATGAACTGAGCGTTTAACATCACTGGGGACAGATTGCGGTAGTAACTGCTCCAACAACAAATAATGTTCAGCGACCTCACTGCTCATTATTTTCGCGTTACCACCTCGCCACTGCGCATTGATAGACCAACCATACGGTTTGCTGCGCGTGTCTTTTTCAAGGCCAAAACAACCTTGGTCGTAAAGTGATTGTAGGTCGCGTTGAAGCATGCGGGTTGATAATTCAACACCTCGCTGTGATAAATCATCTTGTAGCTGTTTGACTGAAATACTTAAAGGGCTGATAGGTATATATTCCAGAAGAGTTAGGTATCGTAAAGGTTTCATTTTTATTAGTCTTACCAGCTAGTAGAAAATTATCTAATTTTCATAATATGTTATTAATATCAATTAATTCAAATATCTAATTAAATTATTACATATCAAATAAACCTCTAATATAAATTGAAAATACTAGTACTTTTGTTACTGTTAGTACATTACAGAGTCGATTTTAAATATTTATAAAAGGAAATAGTATGGGAATTATAAAAAGAAGAGGAAGCTCTACAAACGCAATTCTGGTCTTAGAGTCGCCTTGGGGGTTAGATGAAAAAGACAATAACAGAAGCTCTGTCGTTCCTTTCATGCAAGGAATTGCAAAATATACCGGTGATACAGAAGTCTTTCATGCAAACTTTTACGATAAAAAAAGTTTTGATTACGCACTAGATTGTATCACCCGTGAAGGCTTCAAAAATACCATTATTTATATTGCCGCTCATGGATATGAAGACAAAATTGGTAATGTAAAAGTTGACCACATACTTGGTGAAGTATCTTATATTTCGCAGCGTCAAAACATAACAGGACTTTTGTTCGGCTCTTGCTTTATTGGCAAGAAAACCCTTGAAATGGAAGTTTATATTCAAGAATCAGGCCTTAGGTGGTGTATGGGATACGCTTCATCATGCAATTGGCTTGAAGGTACTATGATAGATGCTGCAATAATTGGTGCAATGATCTCATTAGAAAACGGAGATTTTGAGTCACGAGATATAATCAATTCAGCATTTGCAAATGCCATTGCTCCTTTTGCAGATAATTTCATCATCGGCGATGACTACTCTGGAGAAGCAGTATCAATTCGAGACTCTCTTAAATTTGTTTGCCAACCTGAAGGAAAAGGACACAGAGCAAAAGATGTTACTGATGATGTGTTTGAAATGGCAAACACTCTAAGGTTTGATTGATAGTAATGAGGCTTAATATTTATCAAATCAACATTACAGTAAATCTATTTTTTACAATAAGTTAGCCACATAAAGAAAAACAATCATCAATCTTCACTTGCTTATTTAGCTAATTTATATAAATTAGCTAAATACTCATCTCAAAGTACACTCTTATGAACGAGCAAGTGATATTCGATAATATCAAAACAGCGTTAAACAACGCGCCACGCAATCAGTTTACTGTCGAAATGCACCTACAAATGATTAAATACGCTGATAATCTAAAAAGCATAACCGCTAAAGAATTTTGCCAAGGTGTAGGGTTAAAAGACAGTTTTGGCACTGAATTTTCAAAAATGCGCAACCTCACTCAACGACTCAAAGCCGCAGGCTTAAGCACCGACTTGCTCTAATCACGCTTTCACAAGGATTAAACGAAACTCCAATGGCTATTAAAAAAACAGAACTCTATTCATCTCTTTGGGCAAGTTGTGACGAACTACGTGGTGGTATGGATGCCAGCCAATATAAAGACTACGTACTGACTATGTTATTTATGAAGTACGTAAGCGACAAATTTAAAGGCGACCCTTACGGCATGATAGTCGTACCAAAAGGTGCCAGCTACGACGATATGATTGCCGCTAAAGGCGATAAAGAAATTGGCGATAAAATTAATAAAATCATTTCAGCCCTTGCTGAAGAAAACGACCTTAAGGGCGTGATTGATGTTGCCGACTTTAACGATGAAGACAAGCTCGGCAAAGGCAAAGACATGATTGATCGCCTAACCAAATTGGTAGGTATATTTCAGGGGTTAGACTTATCAACAAACCGCGCTGGCGGCGACGACTTATTAGGTGATGCTTATGAGTTTTTAATGCGCCACTTTGCGACTGAATCGGGTAAATCAAAAGGCCAGTTTTATACGCCATCAGAAGTTTCACAAATATTAGCCAAAGTAGTGGGAATAACAAAAGATACCCCGCAAGATGCTACAGCGTACGATCCTACATCGGGCTCAGGTTCGTTATTATTAAAAGCCAGTGACGAAGCACCCCGAGGGCTGTCTATTTACGGGCAAGAAATGGATAACGCGACTAGCGCACTCGCTCGTATGAACATGATATTACACAACAATACAACGGCTAAAATTTTCAAGGGTAATACGCTTTCAGAACCACATTGGAAAGACGCAAATGGTCAACTTAAAACATTTGATTTTGCAGTTGCTAATCCGCCTTTTTCAAACAAAAACTGGACTAGCGGCTTAACCCCAGAAAACGACTTATATAACCGTTTTACGTGGGGCATACCACCAGAAAAAAATGGTGACTATACCTTTTTACTACACATTATTAAGAGCTTAAAAAGTACCGGTAAAGGAGCTGTGATATTACCACACGGAGTATTATTTCGGGGCAATGCCGAAGCCACCATTCGTGAAAACCTAATCAAGCAAGGTTACATCAAGGGCATTATTGGCTTACCCGCTAACCTGTTCTACGGTACGGGCATTCCTGCTTGTATTATCGTGATCGATAAAGAACACGCGCAAAAAGCGGTTACTAATTTTAATGAAGACGATAAAAACCTACCGACCATTGCAGGTCGCTCTATTTTTATGATTGATGCTTCCAAAGGCTTTATTAAAGACGGCAACAAAAACCGCCTGCGCAGCCAAGACATACATAAAGTTGTTGATGTATTTAACAAAGGTTTACAGCTTGAACGCTTTAGCCGATTAGTACCGATTGACGAAATCGCCAAGAATGACTTTAACCTTAATATCCCTCGTTATATCGACTCAAGTGAGCCAGAAGATTTACACGATTTAAGCGCTCACCTTCAAGGCGGTATTCCTAACCGTGATATCGATGCATTACAGCATTACTGGCAAGTGTTCCCAAGCATTAGGGCGACTCTTTTCAAGCCAGCGCCTGACCCTAAACGAAGCGGTTACAGCCTCTGTATGCTTGAAGCCAGCCAAGTTAAAAGTAGCATTCTTGCTCATCATGAGTTTAAAGACTTTGCCAGCCGTAGCTTATTGCCATTTAAACAGTGGATACCAGAAGCTAAATTAAAAGATATTAAAGTAGGCGATAATCCAAAAGAGTTTATTTTCGATATTTCAGAAAACTTACTCAGCGCTTATGCCAATAGTGAACTACTCAGTAAATACGACATTTACCAAATCCTAATGGATTATTGGGCCGACATCCTACAAGACGATGTATATGTACTTGCACAAGATGATTGGCAGTCAGGTAGTACTTTACGTGAGTTAATCGCTAAAAAAGGCGAAAAGCTTAAAGAAACACCTGATTTAATTATCAATAAAACAAAGTACAAAGCCGAGCTTATTCCACCAAACCTAATCGTTGCCCGTTATTTTGCTGACGAACAAGCTCAGGTTGATACCCTGCAAGCAAAACAAGACGCAGCCAGCCAAGCACTAGAAAGCTACCTTGAGGAAAATGGTGCTGAAGATTGTTTATTAGCTGACGCCATGAACGATAAAGACAAAATCACCAAAGCCAGCATTGCCGCAAGAGCTAAGTTAGCAACCGATGCTGACGAAGTTAAAGCACTTAAACAAGCAACCAAGTTGTTTAATGCTGAAACTGCTGCCAAAAAATCGGTAAAAGAAGCGCAAGAGGCTTTGGATTTAGCCGTATTTAACCAATATCCAAAACTGACTATTGATGAAATTAAAACCCTGATTGTTGATGACAAATGGCTAGCGACATTACAAGCTAATATTATTGCTGAAATTGAACGGGTTACCCAACAAATGGCCAACCGCGTAAAAGAGTTGGAAGAGCGATATAGCGCAGCATTACCAAAATTGACACTATCAGTTAATGACCTAAGTAATAAAGTCGAAAACCACCTAAAAGCAATGGGCTTGGAGTGGTCACTATGAGCACTCTAGAGCAAACTGTTTCAAAAGGATATAAACAGACTGAGCTTGGGGTGATTCCTAATGACTGGGAAGTATCATCTCTATATATGCTAATTAGTTCCACACAACTTGGAGGTAATTATAAGAACTTGGAGACTGAATCAAACTATCCTTTAATAAAAATGGGAAATTTAGACCGAGGAAAAATAAAACTAAACAAGCTTGAATATGTAATTGGCTCTGTCAGCCCCAAAGATAAGTTAAAGTTTGACGATGTTTTATTTAATACAAGAAACACTTTGAAATTAGTCGGAAAAGTCGCGATCTGGAAGAATGAGCTGCCTGAAGCATACTTTAATTCAAATATCATGAGGTTATCGTTTAAAGCAAATCTTGTATCAAGTAATGCTTATATGAATGCCGCAATGAATACAGAGCAATTTGTAACTAACCTTGCTGGCATTGCAATAGGTACAACAAGTGTAGCAGCGATTTATACAAGAGACTTGCTGCAACTCAAGATAAAAGTACCACCCAAAAAAGAGCAAACCGCTATTGCCAATGCTTTATCCGATGTTGATGCGCTATTAACAGAATTAGAAAAACTGATCGCGAAAAAACAAGCGATTAAAACCGCCACCATGCAGCAACTGCTAACAGGAAAAACCCGTTTACCGCAGTTTGCCACTTACACCGAAGGCGCTGTCGAAGGTAAGCGAAAAAGCACAAAATCTAGTGAACTGGGCGAAATTCCTGAAGATTGGGATGTCAGAAATCTAGGATATTTATTAGAGGAAAACAGAATACCTTCTGGCCTCTACAAAGATAAAAACCTCTACGGAACTGGTACAGCGATTATTAAACTTGGGGATGTTTTTAAGAATGACTCTTTCAACCCCGATATCGTTCAGAGAGTAAAAACAACTAACATAGAAAACAAAGCGTATAGCGCAAAAATAGGTGATCTAATTATTGCTTTGGCATCGGTAAAACTAGAAGGTGTCGGAAAAGTCATGATTATTAAAGAGCTATCCGAGCCAACAGTCTATGACCATAATGTTGCTTTGATTCGCTTCAAGAAAAACTGCAATTCTAACTTCATGTCTTTTCTATTTAAAAGTAATTATATCCGTTCTCTAGTCGCATCAAGAGCAACTCAAGTAGGAACAACATTTTTAAAAACGAGTACGATATTAGAGTTTCCAATATTACTACCTTCACCAGAAGAACAAACCGCCATCGCCACCATCCTTTCGGATATGGATAGCGAAATTCAAACCCTTGAACAGTGCTTGGCGAAAACCCGCCAAATAAAACAAGGCATGATGCAACAGCTACTCACGGGTCGTACAAGGTTGCCATTTAAAAGACTTGAAACTGAACAGGATGGAGGTAGCTGATGCCGACAGAACAAAGCCTTGCCCAGCTGCGAGCTCTGTTAAAAGAGTTATGCCATTTACCCGATGAAACCGAATGGGTGGAATTTAAGCATAATGTTGATGTGATTAAAATTGGCGAATATATCTCTGCACTCGCAAACTCAGCCGCGCTACTTGGCAAGCAAACTGCGTACTTAGTTTATGGTGTAGATGATAAGACCCATGATGTAATTGGTACGAACTTTAAACCTTCAACTCAAAAGCATAAAGGGCAAGAGCTAGAGAGCTGGTTGTTACAAAAAACCGCACCCAAAATACATTTTCAGTTTTACGAATTTAGCCATGTTAACGATTTACCTGTTGTTATTTTGGAGGTGCAGGCAGCAGCGCATACACCTGTGCAATTTGATGGTACAGAGTTTATTCGTATTGGCTCTTACAAAAAAAAGCTACGTGAATATCCCGAAAAAGAACGTGCCTTATGGCGCGTATTTGATAACACCCCGTTTGAGCAACAATTAGCAGCAGAAAATTGCAATGTTGAAGAAGTGCTGAAGCTTATAGATTACCCCTCTTATTTTGACTTAGTTAATTTGCCTCTACCTGAAGGTCGCGAAGGGATTTTAAACGCACTTGAAGCTGATAAACTCATTAGTGCAACGCAAGCGGGTAAATGGCATATTACCAATTTAGGGGCGATATTATTTGCTAAAAAGCTGCAAGATTTTCAGCATCTAGCTCGCAAAGCCGTACGGTTAGTACAGTATAAAGGGAATAGCCGAGTAGAAACAGTACGAGAACTCGAAGGTAATAAAGGCTATGCCGTTGGCTTCGAAGGACTTATAGATTATTTAAAGACCCTACTGCCTTCTAATGAAGAAATTGGCAAAGCATTTCGTAAAGAAGTACCTATGTATCCAGAGCTAGCGATACGCGAATTAGCGGCTAACGCTATTATTCATCAAGATTTTTCGTTAACAGGCACAGGACCTATGGTTGAGCTATTCGATACGCGCATGGAAATAACCAACCCTGGTATTCCGCTAGTCGATACAGATCGATTTTTAGATTCCCCACCTAGAAGCCGTAACGAAGCGCTAGCTTCTTTTATGCGTCGTATTAATATTTGTGAAGAGCGCGGTACGGGTATTGATAAAGTTATTTTTCAAACTGAGTTATATCAATTACCTGCCCCTTTATTTGAAGTAACAGAGCACCATACTCGTTCTGTTTTATTTGGTCATAGGGAATTTGCTGAAATGGACAAAGAAGATCGTATTCGTGCCTGTTATCAGCATTGTTGTTTAAAGCATGTAAACAGAGAGCATATGAATAATAAGTCGCTACGCGAGCGCTTTGCTATTGCAGAAAAGAATAGCGCAATGGTAAGCAGAATAATAAAGGATACAGTCCATGCGGGCTTAATTAAACCTTATGATGCCGATGCAGGAACCAAAGCAATGCGCTACGTACCACACTGGTATTAATTTGCTTGACCGTTGCTTGACTAGACAATCAATTAAGTGATTTTATAAAGCAAAAAAAAACATAACAAACTGTAATTTATAAACTTTATTTAAATCAATTTGCTTGATTACTTTATAAATAAAGAGTTTTAATAGTCTAAAATGTGAAGTTGAAATAATAACTATGACAGGAAAACTTAATAAGGACATTATATCGGTTAGCACATTACTCAAAAAGAGTAATTTAGCTATACCTAACTATCAACGCCCTTACAAATGGACACAAGCTAACCTTGCTGATTTGCTCGGTGATTTAAAAATTTATAGAGGTAAATTAGCTTACCGCCTTGGATCTATTGTATTTCATCAACACTCAGAAAAAAAACAAGAAACGCTCGACATTGTTGATGGGCAGCAACGTACGCTCACACTTGTGCTGTTGGTAAAAGCCTTGCTAGATGAACGGCTCAATACAAATGACTTTAATGCACAAATTAAACGTCAAGATGTAAAAACATTGCTGCTCTCACTTGAACAACCAATTAATAATTTTTTACAACGTCAAACCTTTAATAGTGATATATCGCATCGTAATTTACATCAAAATTTTATGGCAGCTAAACGCGCGGTAGCACGCAGTGATTTTACCGAGGCCGGAGGCCGATATTGAGTTTTTATTGAAACGCTGTGAAGTGGTTACTTTTGTACTTAATGATGTATCTGAAGCCTTTCAGTTTTTTGATTCACAAAATGCCAGAGGCCGAGATTTAGATCCGCACGATTTGTTAAAAGCCTTTCATTTACGTGAGTTTTCAGACGCTGAAACCGAATTAAAAGCCGATTCTGTACGCCATTGGGAAAGCTTAGAGAGCGGACAGCTAGCACGATTGTTTGCTAACTACTTATTTCGTATTCGCAACTGGGCACAAGGGAAATCGGCACTGTATTTTAACAAATCACAAGTGGGATTATTTAAAGGGGTAAATCTTGACCAGGTTGGACTTTACCCATATGTAGAACCACTTCGCATTTCCCATCACTTTGTTGATGACTATAACGCGCAATATCAGCGCCATATTGATCATCAACGTATGCGTTTTCCTTTCCACCTTGATCAAATGATTATAAACGGTAGGCGCTTTTTTGAAATGACGAGTCATTATCAGCAAAAAATTGCTGAGATAGTGAGCGATGAACGTAATAGCAAAAATAACGACCCTAAGCAGCTTATTCGCATATTAGATAACGAACTAGAACCACGTGCTTGTAAGATTTTATACACACTTAACAGCTACAGTTCACGTACACGAACAGGTGATGGCTATATACGTAATCTATTTGATTGCGCGGTGATTTTTTATTTAGATAAGTTTGGCTCACATGAGCTATCTCAAGCCATAGAAAAGCTGTTTATTTGGGCTTATAGCTGCCGCTTGAAAATGCAGGTTGTTGGTATTGAGCGCATGAATAAACATGCACTCACCCATAATGTGTTTGAGCGTATAAAACAAGCAGTACAACCAAGTGATGTATTAAATTGGCCTTTACCAACATTGAAAAAGTCTGAATGTAATGGAACTAAGCTTACCGAGATCGCTAATCTGTTTGAGGAAATGAAGTACTATGAATAATGTCCAAGCACTCAAGGTGCAAAGCAGTAAAGTCAATGCGAACAATCAGATACATACTTACAAAGTTAAAGAGTTATTAAGTGATACTAACCGATATTTAGTCCCTATGTATCAACGTAACTATGCATGGGGTGAAGGTGAAATTAATCAATTAATACAAGATGTGTTGGATTATCAGGAAAATAAACCAAATCAAACCTATTATATTGGTACATTGGTGGTGTTTAAGCGCAAAGATGACAGCTATGAAGTCATAGATGGCCAGCAGCGCTTTACGACCCTTACCTTATTGGCTTTTGCTCTTAAACGTATGGTCACTAAGCATCAAACCTTTGATATGGGTTGGTATGACGTAGTAAATCTCAGTTTTGAAAGTCGTCAGAAGTCATCTGACACTTTTGCAAGTTTGATTCAGGGCGTTGCTTTAGAGAATCTAAGCACAGATGACTATAATTTAGATGTAATTAATGGTTATACATTACTTGAAAAGGGCTTATTAGCGCTTGGAGCTAAGCTAGAAGGTTTTTGCTCTGACTTATTCGATAAAGTAGAAATTACTCGTGTTTGTGTACCAGAAGATACCGATTTGAATCATTACTTTGAGGTAATGAATAACCGTGGTGAGCAGCTTGAAAAGCATGAAGTGATTAAAGCAAGATTGATGTCGGTGCTAACCGATGACAATGATAAAGAATTATTAAGTAAGGTCTGGGACGCTACCGCTAATATGGAACGTTACATTCAGTATGGTTTTAATCCAGATGAGCGCCACTGCATATTTGGTAAAGACGACTGGGGGCAATTTACGCCAATAAATTATGCTGATTTAGCTGCGTGTATTGAAAGCGTAGCCAAAACAAAACAGAGCGGAAAAATTGAAAGCGCCTCTCTTTCGCTAAATGACATGTTAGCCAAGCCACCACCGTCGTCTTTAGGGACAGATATTACGCTTACACCTGAGCGCTTTAATAGCGTGATTAACTTTTCAAACTTCTTACTTCATGTGTTACGAGTTTTAACAAAACAAGACATCGCATTAGACGATAAGCGCTTACTAGAACAGTTTGATAGATATTTAAAAGACAGCAACAATAAAGTTAAAGCAGTAAAAGACTTCGTTTATGCATTATTAAAGTGCAAATACCTTTTTGACCAATTCATCATCAAACGTGAATTTAGTGACGGTAAAGATAAATGGAGCTTAAAGCGTCTGCATTTTTATAATACAAAAAGCCAAAGCTATATAAACACTTTTGGTGGCAGTAATGAACTAGATGATGAAGATGGCTTTAAGGGAGAAAACCGAGTATGCCTAATGTTGCTGTCGGCTTTTCATGTTTCCACTCCGACTTTGGTTTATAAGCATTGGCTCAATGCTGCTCTTTACTATCTATACAACGCAGAAGAAGTGGATTTTGAAGGTTACATGAAGCACCTAAGACGGGTAGCTAAACGCTTTATATTTGACCGTTTTCTCTCTCACCAAGAGGGTAAAACGTACTTTGAAATGATTTATAAGTCGAAATCAAACGACTATCCAAAAAATTTAACCGCAAATGATATTAATATTGATAAGCTGTGTTTTGGGGAAATAGAGAATAACTTTGTTTTTAACTATCTTGATTATTTGCTTTGGCGAAAAAAGCGTAATTCAACAGCTGTTATTTCTGAGTTCGAGTTTACATTTAGAAGCTCAGTTGAGCACTTTTATCCGCAACATCCAATGAATGACTTCGAACCACTTAAAGGTGGTTCGCTTCATGAGTTCGGTAATTTGTGCTTAATAAGTCATAGTAAAAATTCACGTTTAAGTAATTTCCCCCCTAAAACAAAACTTAATCATTTTACCGCTGGATTAAAGAAAAATCAGATCGATAGCCTAAAGCTATATGAAATGCTACAACTAATGGAGCAAGACGATAGCTGGGAAGACACCCAAATAATAAAGCATGGACAAGAAATGCTGTCTATTTTATGTGGTTCAACAAAAACAAAAAAGAAAACGCAAACAAGGAAGTAATATGAGTAATGTCGGTCAATTAGAACGAAAAACCCAAAGCCGAGCAGTAACATTTTTCAAAGAGCAGCTTAATTACGACTATCTAGGTGATTGGGAATACCGCGAAGGCAACAACAACATTGAAACGCCATTACTTACTAAATGGCTTAAAGCCCGTGGAACACCTGAAGCGCTTATTAAGCGTGCACTACGAAAATTAGACACTGCCGCAGCTCTAGGCGAAGGTAAAAAGCTCTTTGATGCTAATAAAGATGTATACCGACTACTGCGTTATGGCGTAAAAGAGAAAGAAGGCACGGGTGAGCAAAATCAAACAGTTTGGCTGATCGATTGGGAGAACCCAGAAGCTAATCATTTTGCGATTGCTGAAGAGGTAACCGTAAAAGGCGACCAACTATCACCTAAAAGAAAGCGCCCTGATATTGTGATTTATGTAAACGGCATTGCTCTAGGCGTAATTGAATTAAAGCGATCCTCGGTCTCAGTAAGTGAAGGCATTCGTCAAAACTTAGATAACCAGAAAAAAGATTTTATTCGTAATTTTTTTAGCACCATGCAACTGGTTATGGCGGGTAACGATACGCAAGGTATACGCTACGGTACTATTGAAACCTCTGAAAAATATTACTTAGAATGGAAAGAGCAAAATAGTATACAAGGCTTACCAGCTGCGGGGGTAACAGCAGACACCTTACTAGATACTCATCTTGCTCAATTATGCGATAAACATCGGTTTTTGCAGCTTATACATGACTTTATTGTGTTTGATGCAGGCGTTAAAAAAACCTGTCGGCATAATCAGTTTTTTGGTATTCAAGCCGCTAAAAAACATGTAACAGCAAAGCAAGATGGTATTATTTGGCACACTCAAGGCTCCGGTAAAAGCCTCACTATGGTGTGGCTCGCTAAGTGGATACGCGAAAACATAACGGACTCACGAGTATTAATCGTGACGGATAGAACCGAATTAGATGAACAAATTGAGAAGGTGTTTTCTGGTGTTGATGAAGAGATATATCGTACCCAAAGTGGCCAAGATTTAGTTGCCACCTTAAACCAACCTAACCCTTGGCTATTTTGCTCACTAGTGCACAAATTTGGCCGCAATGGTGAAGCTCCCAGCGATAAAGACGATGAAGAAGCAACAAAAGATTATCTTGAAGCACTGACTAAAAACTTACCCAATGACTTTGCTGCTAAAGGCAACTTATTTGTGTTTGTAGATGAGTGTCATAGAACGCAGTCGGGTAAGTTACACGAAGCAATGAAAGCGCTTTTACCTGAGGCTATGTTTGTTGGATTTACTGGTACACCATTAATGAAAAAGGACAAGAAAAAGTCTTTAGAGGTATTTGGCCCATACATTCACACCTATAAGTTTGATGAAGCTGTAAATGATGGTGTAGTACTTGACTTAAGGTATGAAGCTAGAGATATAGATCAGCATTTAACCTCTGATAAAAAAGTAGACCAGTGGTTTGCTGCAAAAACAAAAGGGCTTTCAAACCTTGCAAAAATGCAGCTCAAACAAAAATGGGGCACGATGCAAAAAGTGCTCTCGAGTAAATCTCGCTTAGAGCAAATTGTTAGTGACATTTTAATGGATATGGAGATCAAACCTGCACTCATGTCTGGCAGGGGTAATGCTATGTTAGTTTGCGCAAGCGTTCATCAAGCCTGTGTTGTTTATGACTTATTTAGTAAATCAGACTTAGCTAACAAGTGTGCAATTGTGACTAGCTATAAACCAGCAGCAAGTACAATTAAAGGCGAAGAAACGGGTGAAGGTAAAACAGAAAAGTTATTTAAATATGCAACCTATCGCAAAATGTTGGCTGACTATTTTGAGCAAACGGAAGAAGAAGCAGCAAAACGCGTAGAAGAGTTTGAAAAAACTGTTAAAAAACGCTTTATTGAAGAACCTGGTCAAATGCGGTTACTTATTGTAGTAGATAAGCTATTAACCGGTTTTGATGCTCCTTCTGCGACCTACTTATACATTGATAAAAAAATGGCTGATCATAATCTGTTTCAAGCAATTTGTCGTGTAAATAGGCTTGACGGTGAAGATAAAGACTATGGTTATATTATAGATTATAAAGATTTATTTCGCTCATTAGATAAAGCGATTAAAGATTTTACCGCTGAAGCTTTTGATGGTTACGATGAAGACGATGTTGCTGGTTTATTAAAAGATCGCCTCAAAGAATCTAAATCTGATTTAGACAATGCATTAGAAGCTGTTAGAGCTTTATGTGAACCAGTAAAAGCACCAAGAAATACTAAAGACTTTATTCATTACTTTTGTGGTGAATCAGGAGTTGAACCAACAGATGAAAACGAACGCAATGAAAAAGAAGCACTGCGTTTAACCCTTTATCAAACCGTTGCCAAACTTATACGTGCGTACACCAATGTTGCAAATGAGATGGATCAAGCTGGTTATTCACTGGCTGAAGCTGAAAAAATAAAAAAAGAAGTCGCTTATTTTGAGAAAGTTCGTGACGAAGTAAAACTAGCCAGTGGCGACTTACTCGAAATGAAACGCTTTGAGCCTGCAATGCGACATTTGCTTGATATGTATATTCGTGCTGATGATAGCGAAGTACTCATGGATTTTGAGGAACTTGGCTTAATAGATTTAGTGGTAAATAATAATGGCGCAGGACTTGATTCATTACCTGAAGGCATTAGAAATAATGAAGAATCTATGGCGGAAGCGATTGAAAATAACGTTAGAAAAACCATCGTTGATGAAAACCCTGTAAACCCTAAGTACTTTGAAAGCATGGCTACATTACTTGACGCTATTATTGCGCAGCGCAGAGAGCAAGCTATAAGCTACCAAGACTACCTAGAACAAATTAAAGCTTTAGCTAAAAAAGTTGTAAACCCGACAGGCAATAATGCCCATAACTACCCTACTTCAGTAGATAGCCCCGCCAAACAGGCTATTTACGATAATTTTGGCAATGATGAAGTACTTACAAGTAAAATTGATACTGCAGTGCGCTACACAAAAAAAGCTGAGTGGCTTGGCGATAGGTTTAAAGAGCGTGAGATTGTTAATGCAATTAGGCAAGAGACATCGAGTTATGAAGTCGATATTAATGAAGTTATGGAGCTTGTAAAAGCCCAAAAGGAATATCATTAGTGGATAAGGCTAATACTGAAGTGATACAAATTGGCGGTATTGATGTTGAAATTAATCGACGAGACATTAAGAACATCCATCTAAGTGTTTTACCGCCCAATGGTAAGGTTAGATTATCGGTGCCTAATAAAACAAGCGAACAAACCATTCGGCTTGCTATTGTTAACAAACTTGCTTGGATAAAAAAGCAACAAGTTGACTTTGCCAAGCAAGAACGACAGTCAATCCGTGAAATGGTCAATGGTGAGTGTCATTACCTTTGGGGAAAAAAATACCGGCTAGCAATAAAAAAGTCTGAGGGTAAATTTACCGTTACCGCGAAAGGTAGCGGTCAGTTAGAGTTAAAAGTGAATGAGAATACATCACCCGATAATTGCCTCAAGTTATTAAACCGTTTTTATCGTGATGAAATGCAACGATCAATTGAAAAGTTACTGCCCTCATGGCAAAAAAAACTTGGCGTAAAAGCAGACTCACTTAATATCAAAAAAATGAAAACAAAATGGGGCAGCTGCAATATTCAGGCAAAGCGGGTTTGGCTCAACCTTGAACTTGCTAAAAAGCCACCTGAATGTTTAGAGTATATTTTAGTGCATGAGCTAATCCACCTACTTGAACGACACCATAATGAACGTTTTAAAGCATTGATGGATAAGCATATGCATAACTGGCGCGAGCGCCGAGACTTACTAAACAGCTTGCCTTTAGCTTATGAAGATTGGCAATACTGATAAACATTAGAGAGTTATTTTGAAGCTTGAAATAACCACATTTCAAAAAACTATAACGAAAGAAACTGTCTCTAGCCTAAAATCACACATGTTAAATGATAAATAAGTATTAAACTAACCCATCAATCTCACATACTTCTCTGCCAGCTCATCCACACTTTCTCGATGATTAGGGTCGGGCTTTATGCAGTCAATGGGGCATACACTGACGCACGTTGGCTTGTCGTAATGACCCACACATTCGGTGCATTTTTCAGGGTCTATTTGGTAAATTTTAGCGCCCATATAAATTGCTTCATTTGGGCACTCTGGATCGCACATGTCACAGTTAATGCACTTGCTGTTTATGAGTAAAGCCATGATTAAACTCTCTATTATGAAACAGCTTGTTTGAAAGGATTGCGGGTATCTTGGTTTTCATCCAAATTTCGCATCAGTATCGCGTGCTCTAAATCGATAGTGTCAGGCAGTGGAATTTTTACGATATGGCCAGAGCCTTTAGCATCAGTAATGCTTTCGCCTTTTTTGTTTTCCATACTTTTAAGGGTAAAACTAATATTGCCTTTCGGCGTCATTAGCTCTAATGAATGGCCAACACAAAACTTATTTTTTACATCTATTTCAACCAAACCATTAGCATTACGCCCTAGTACCTCACCTACAAATTGCTGCTGAGTTGATACAGAGTGGCCGTATTCGTAATTTTGATAATCTTGATGAGCGTGGCGTTTTAAAAATCCTTCGGTATAACCACGGTGTGCTAAGTTCTCAAGGGTTTTAAATAAGTCTGCATCAAATGGTTTACCTGCAATCGCATCGTCAATCGCTTTACGGTATACCTGTGCGGTACGGGCTACATAATAAAATGACTTAGTGCGCCCTTCTATTTTAAGGCTGTGCACCCCCATTTTTGTTAGCTGCTCTACGTATTGCACGGCGCGTAAGTCTTTTGAGTTCATGATATAAGTACCATGCTCGTCTTCAAATGCAGGCATATATTCGCCTGGGCGGCCTTGCTCTTCTAGCATAAAAACATCGTTGCTTGGCGCGCCTTCACCTAACGTAGGTATAACCGTTTTAGGATCGATTTTATGTACCATTTCACCGGTTTCGTTCTCAGTGCCAGGTTTAACATCGTATTCCCAACGACACGCATTAGTGCACGTGCCTTGGTTAGGATCGCGCTTATTAATATAGCCTGAGAGTAAACAGCGACCTGAATAGGCCATACACAGAGCACCATGAACAAATACTTCTAGCTCTGTTTCTGGGCATAAAGAGCGAATTTCACTTATTTCTTCAAGCGATAACTCGCGAGATAAAATTACCCGCTCAATACCCTGTTTTGCCCAAAACAATACACTGGCATAGTTTACTGCATTAGCTTGTACTGAAAGGTGAATGGGCATATCAGGCCATTTTTCACGCACTAACATAATTAAGCCAGGATCGGACATGATCAATGCATCCGGCTTCATAGCAATTACTGGCTCTATATCACGTAAATACGATTTTACTTTCGCATTGTGTGGGGCAATATTAGACACTACATAAAACTTTTTATTTAGCGCATGTGCTTCGTTAATCCCTATTTGTAATGTATCTAAATCAAATTCGTTATTGCGAACCCTTAAACTGTAACGAGGTTGGCCTGCATACACAGCGTCGGCACCATAAGCAAAGGCATAACGCATATTTTTTAAGCTACCTGCTGGGCAAAGTAGTTCTGGAATAAACGGGGTTGAGGAAGTAACATCTGACATGTGCGCTCCATACATCGAACCGGGTTCAAGCCGGTTGCATGAATAATTAAGGGAAATAAAGCGCGCAAGTATAATGAGTGGTCAAAAGAGAAACTTTGATCAAGATCATCAAAATTTCTCTTCTGTGCTAAAAATGAAGAGCAGCAAATTTAAGTTATTTTTTACTACTTAATTGATTAGAAAATTGGCTAACGGCATCAACAACTTGTTGTGCGCCTTTTTTAATGTCACTCATTACAACACCAGATTCTTTGGAGAGTTCGAGTCCTTGTTGCGCTTTATTTCTACCTTGCTCTATAACAGCAACAGTGGCTTGAGTTAAGTTTTGATTTTGCTGTACAACATCCACAATTTCTTCGGTAGCTTTACTGGTTCTTGAGGCAAGCAAACGGACTTCATCAGCGACTACAGCGAAACCGCGACCCTGCTCACCAGCTCTTGCAGCCTCAATAGCTGCATTAAGTGCTAGTAAGTTGGTTTGGTCAGCAATACTGCTAATGCTTTGCACTATGCTCGCTATCAGTTGCGATTGTTTATCTAACGCTGAAATTTCTTGAGCTGTTTGCTCCATTTGCACCGACAGCTCGTTCATAACCTGTGCGGTTTTTTGTACCACTTCTGCGCCCTTATCCGCGTTATTATCAGTTTCAATTGAAGTGCCATGCGCAATATTCGCCGCTTGTTCTGTGGCCAGTTCTTTTTCTACTTGGTCTGTGATCACAGTAGCAAATTTAACTACTTTATAAAGCTCATTTGCTTCATTAAAAATCGGATTATACGACGCTTCTAACCACACTTCATTACCATGCTTATCAATACGTTTAAATCTGCCGGCAATGAACTCGCCATTTCGCAGGCGCTGCCAGAAGACTTGATACTCTTTACTGCTGGCCTCTTGTTCGGTACAAAACATTCCATGGTGCTTACCTAAAACTTCTTGCTTTGAATAACCCATCCCTTTCAAAAAGCTGTCATTAACACGCAGAACCATACCCTGAGTATCGAACTCAATAACCGCTGTTGAACGATGCAATGCTTTGATTAAATCTTCATTTTCTCTCGAGCTTTCAATTATTTGTGTAAGCACAGTGCAATGTAGGGTTAAATACTCAAGCTGACCTTGTTCATTTTTTATCGGATGTAAAATACAGCGTAACCAATCTCGTTGTCCGTTTTGGTGGGATACTTGAATAGCGCCAGCAAAATGTTCGGCTTTACTTGTCGCTTTTTTAAAGGCATGGAAATCCGCATTATTTCTAGCGTTTTCTGGAATAAAATCTAAAATATTTTTATTGAGTATTTGGCTATTTGAGTAATTAAATTCCCGTTCAAAGTTTTTATTTTGTCTTAATATTGCACCTTGCTTATCAAGCTCCAATACCAACATCTCACTATCTAAACTTTGCTTAACCTGCTCTCCTACAGAAAGCTTACTTTGTAAATCAGCAATTTTATTTTTTAAAGACTGGTTAAAAAACATATACTTACCTTAATTTTTGCATGTACTCGACCTGCATTTGGATCCATATAAAAGTGTATATTTAACAAAAGTCACACCATTTAGATAAAAAAGTATAGTTCAAGTTTATGAACATATAATAAATGTAAAAACATTGTTTTTAGTTCATAAATACAAGCTAGCAAATTTAAAAAGTTGGAAAAGTAGAATAAATTAGGTTTTTTTAACTAAAGCGCGTATAATTCGCGCCCGTTAATATTCAACCTTTTATTTAAATTATTGGAGCACAAAGATGGCTTTAGAGCGTACTTTTTCAATCGTAAAACCTGATGCAGTTGCTAAAAACCACATCGGCGCAATCTACAACCGTTTCGAAACTGCGGGTCTTAAAATCGTTGCAGCTAAAATGGTTCACCTTTCACAAGAGAAAGCTGAAGGTTTCTACGCTGAACACAGCGAACGTCCTTTCTTTGGCGCTTTAGTATCTTTCATGACTTCTGGCCCAGTAATGGTTACCGTTCTTGAAGGCGAAAACGCTGTTCTTAAAAACCGTGAAATCATGGGTGCTACTAACCCTGCTGAAGCACTAGCTGGTACTTTACGTGCAGACTACGCTGATAGCATCGACGAAAATGCGGTTCACGGTTCTGACGCTGTTGAATCTGCTGCTCGCGAAATCGCGTACTTCTTCGCTGACGAAGAGCTTTGCCCACGTACTCGTTAATTAGAGTTCACAGCTAACCCTGTGATGCAAAGTATGAAAAGGGCTTTCGAGCCCTTTTTTAGTCATTACGTAAAGTATTAGCCGTTTATTTATGATGTTTTACTTAATGATTATAGTGGATGAATTGTGTACAATTCGTCCTTGTAAATTTTTACCATCACCGCCACCGATTGAGGTTGTTACATGACCGAGCAAAAAAAGATTAACTTATTAGATTTAAACCGAGATGCAATGCGAGAGCTATTTGTATCATTCGGTGAAAAGCCATTCCGTGGCGATCAGGTGATGAAATGGATTTATCATTTTGGCGTAGATAATTTCGACGAAATGAGTAACGTAAACAAAAAGCTAAAAGAAAAGCTTAAAAATGAATGCGAAATTGTTGCACCAGAAATATCAGTTCGCCAACAAGCCAGCGACGGTACCATTAAATACGCACTCGTGTTAGAGGGCGGTCAAGAAGTTGAAGCAGTTTGGATCCCAGAAAAAGATCGTGCCACCTTGTGTGTATCTTCTCAAGTGGGCTGTGCACTAGAATGTACTTTTTGCTCAACGGCTCAACAAGGCTTTAACCGTAACTTAAAAGTGTCTGAAATTATCGGCCAAGTATGGCGAGTAGCCAAAGACATTGGCCTAGATGGCAACAGCGAAAAGCGCCCAGTCACTAACGTAGTGATGATGGGTATGGGCGAGCCGTTACTTAACGTTAAAAACGTGGTACCGGCGATGGAATTAATGATGGACGACTGGGGCTTTGGTTTATCTAAACGCCGCGTTACATTAAGCACCTCAGGTGTGGTACCTGCCCTTGATTTATTGAAAGAAAAAATAGACGTAGCACTGGCAATTTCATTGCATGCGCCAGATAACGCTCTGCGTGATATTTTAGTACCGATCAATAAAAAATACCCAATTGAAGAGTTTTTAGCTGCGTGTCGTCGTTACATTGACGGTTCAAAAGCCAACAAAGATGTAACTATTGAGTATGTAATGCTTAACGGCGTGAACGATAGTACCGATCAGGCTCATGAACTGGTTAAAACGTTAAAAGGAACACCCTCTAAGGTAAACCTTATTCCATTTAATCCATTCCCAGGTAATGAATATACTCGTTCAAGCAACAGTCGAATTGATCGCTTCTCTAAAGTATTACAAGCTGCCGGGATTACCTGTATTGTTCGTCGTACTCGTGGAGATGACATTGACGCTGCCTGTGGTCAACTAGCTGGCGATGTTGTAGACCGTACGAAGCGTATGGCGAAAAAGAAAATGCGTGATGACAATGCAATTGCAGTAAATATTCATCAAGCCTAATTTTTTGAGTAATCAAAAGCCTTTGTGATATATCGTTTATTTTTAAATAAATGATGCAACACAAAGGCTTTGAGGTAAGATAGAGGTTATGGATATAAATAAAGAGACAAAGTAATGCGATCTTTACTTACGTTAGCACTATCAACACTGTTTTTAAGCGGTTGTGTTACCGAAAATAGTTACAACGGCAGCGATAAACCGGTCCTCGAGAATAAAATTAATAACGATGGTGCAGCTCGCACGCGCATAGCATTGGCATTACAGTATTTAAATACAGGCAATAACTCTCAAGCTAAATATAACCTAGAACGTGCCAACGAGTACGCTCCAAACTTACCCGAAGTACACTACTCTTTAGCATACTATTACCAACAAGTTGGCGAGAAAGGATTAGCCGACAAAGCCTATCAAAAAGCACTGGCTATCAAGCCAAACGACCCTAACACCTTAAACAACTACGGCACGTTTTTGTGCAGTATTAATGAGTATGATCGCGCCACCGATCAGTTTTTAAAAGCGATTGAAATACCCAGTTATATTCGTGTAGCGCAAAGCTATGAAAATTTGGCCCTGTGCGCTATTGAATTTAACGATTTCACAAACGCCGAGAGCTATTTTCAACAAGCACTAAACCATAGCTCACAACGCGCATCTACATTAATAAGTTTAGCGGCTCTATATTATGCAAAAAGCGACTTGTACAAAGCCAGTAACTTAATAAAACGTTATGACGATACCGCGCAAGTTTCTTCTCGCGCTTTGTTGCTTGGCTATTTGGTTAAACAACGAATGGGGAAAATTGAAGAAGCAGAAAAAATTGCGACAACCTTACTACAAACCTACCCAAGTAGTATGCAAGCTAACGCCATTCGCGATAATCAGTTAAGACGAACAGAATTTGAAGTACTACGTGAAAAATATCGCCAAGCCCAGCTAGATGAATTACAAGAAAGTAGTAATAACAACCAAATTATTGCTGAGCCGAAAATAAAAATTATTCGTAAAAAAAGCCCAGTACCGGCTTCAAATAACAAAGCGTCAGATGAGCAAATCAAAAAAATACGCTAGATAATTACACTCCTTTTAACTGTAAACTAAAATAAAGCACAAAGGGTGATGTGCAAATGCTTGTTTTAGGGGAAAGCAATTTAGCATTTCAGTGTGATACAATGCTAAACTGCTACAAATAAGGTGTATTAAAGGACTTAAAAACACATAAACTTTATCAAAACACGGTATAGTTTTTAAAATATTAAATGTAGTGCCTTTTTATAGTGCGCCTTAGCAACAAGAATTAACGAATACTAAAAAATAAAAACGAAGTCTTACTCTGGTTGTTAAGCCAAAATTTAAACTTTTACTAGTGGATCCAAACTGATACACATTATGAATGAAGATAATACACAACCGCAGAGCGATGAACCCTCTGTAGGTCAAATACTAAAAACACATAGAGAAAATGCAAACATTAGCCTTGCTAATATTGCCTCGTTATTAAAGTTAACTGAATTACAAGTTCAGCATATTGAAAACGATGAATATCATTTACTAGGCGCAAAAACATTTGTTAAAGGCTACATAAAAAATTATTGCCGCACACTAAACATAGATAGCAGCGCTATTTTAGCGATGCTGCCTGCCTTTAGTGCTTCAGATAAGCCTGTAGATATGCAAAGCTTTTCAAGGCGTACAGAAAAAGAAGCGCATGACAGTCGACTAATGACGGTAAGTTACTTAATTTTAGCCATTGTTATTGGCTCATCAGCCGTATGGTGGTGGCAAAATGCAACGCCTATT